>NZ_JBFBHG010000009.1:0-119086 GCF_040685095.1 Microbacterium sp. NPDC089189 | reverse complement strand
CAACACCCAACACACCCCCGCCCCCCCCCCCCCCCCACCAAACACCCCCCCCCCCCCCCCGCCACACCCCCGCCGCGCCCCCCCCGGGTGGATCAAACCCACGGTCTCGGCGCGGGGTTGCTGTCTCGCGGTTCTGGGGGGTGGGTGAAGTACGGTCGAAGGACACCCTTTGCACGAACGAGGTACGCCCATGTCGACCGACGCCCCCGCACCCCGCCGCAGCCCGTTCGCCCGCCCACCCAAGGACGACGGACCCCGGGCGAGCCTGCGCCAGCTCCTGCCGTTCCTGTTCGAGCACTCCCGCGTGCTCGTGCTCGTCGGCGTCCTCAGCGTCCTCGCGGCGGTCACCACGCTCGCACAGCCGCTGCTGGTGGGAGAGGTCATCTCGCGCGTGCAGGCGGGCGACACGCTCGGCACCCTGGTGTGGATCCTCATCGCGCTCGTCGTCGTGTCGTCGGTGCTCTCGGGCTACCAGCACTACCTGCTGCAGCGCACCGGCACGGCCGTCGTGCTCTCCAGCCGCCGGCGGCTGATCGCCCGCATCCTGCACCTGCCCATCCGCGAGTTCGACGCGCGACGCACCGGCGACCTCGTCTCTCGTGTCGGCACCGACACGACGCTGCTCTACGCCGTCCTCACCCAGGGCCTGGCCGACTCGGTCGGCAATGTGCTGCTGTTCGTGGGCGCGATCATCGCGATGCTCCTGATCGACCCGCTGCTGCTCCTGCTGATCCTCGTCGTGATCGGTCTCTCGATCGCCGTCGTCTCGGTGCTGAGCGGCCGCATCCGTCGCGCCACCTCCGAGCAGCAGGAGAAGGTGGGGCAGCTCGCGTCGGGTGTGGAGCGCGCCGTCGGCTCCATCCGCACCGTTCGCGCCTCGGGCGCCGACGAGCGCGAACAGGCCGCGGTCACCGCCCTCGCCGACGACGCCTACGGCATCGGGGTGCGGATCGCCAAGGCGTCGGCGCTCGTCGTCCCGATCGCCGGCATCGCGCTGCAGCTCTCGTTGCTCGTGGTGCTGGGCGTGGGCGGCTTCCGCGTCGCCGACGGGGCGATCACGATCGCGAGCCTCGTGACCTTCGTGATGTTCCTCTTCTTCCTCATCCAGCCGCTCGGATCGTTCTTCGGCGCGATCACCTCGGTCAACCAGGCGCTCGGTGCGCTCGGCCGCATCCAGGAGGTGCTGGATCTTCCCACCGAGACCCAGGACGACCCGACGATCGCGGATGCGGCGGGCCGCAGCGTCGCGGCCGACGCATCGGCCGCGATCGAGTTCCGCGACGTGCACTTCCGTTACCCCGCCGCCGTCATCGCGGCGCGGCAGAAGAGCGAGGCCGAAGCGAAGACGCTGCTCTCGGATGCCCGCGTCGACACCTCCGCGCTCGAGCTCGCCGGCGCCGCGAGCCCGGATGACGAGGTGCTCCGCGGCGTGTCGTTCCGTGTGCCGCGGGGTGCTCGGGTCGCGCTGGTCGGCCCCTCCGGCGCCGGCAAGAGCACGACGCTGAGCCTGATCGAGCGCTTCTACGACCCGACCGGTGGGGCCATTCTGCTGGACGGCGGCGACATCCGCGCGCTGGAGCGCGCCGACCTGCGCTCCCGCCTGGGGTACGTCGAGCAGGACGCCCCGACGCTCGCCGGCACGATCGGCGACAACCTCCGTCTCGCCTCGCCCGACGCCACCGACGCGGCATGCGAACGGGTGCTGCGCGAGGTGAACCTCGGCGAGGTGCTGGACCGCTCCCCGCTCGGTCTCGACGCCCCCGTCGGCGAGGGCGGCGTCATGCTCTCGGGCGGCGAGCGCCAGCGGCTCGCGATCGCCCGCGCCCTGCTCGCGGCGCCCCCCATCCTGCTCCTCGACGAGTCCACGTCGTCGCTCGACGGACTCAACGAGCAGCGGATGAGGGAGGCCATCGACGCGGTCGCCGAGGGGCGCACGCTCATCGTCATCGCCCACCGGTTGTCGACCGTCGTCGACAGCGATGTGATCGTGGTCATGGACCACGGCCGGGTCGTCGGCCAGGGCACGCACTCCGAGCTCGTCGCCAGCGTGCCGCTGTACCGCGACCTCGCGAAGCACCAGCTGCTGGTCTGACCCGCGCCGCACCCGGCCCGCGGACTACTCGGCGCGGGCGCGGGTGAGCCGGTAGCGCAGCGCCTCGACCTCGGCGCGCAGTGCCGAGGGCACGCGGTCGCCGAACGTGTCGAAGAACTGCTCGGTGAGCTCGGTCTCGGCGAGCCACGACGCCGTGTCGATGGCGAAGAGCGCGTCGAGGTCCTCCTGCGGGATGTCGAGTCCCGCGAGGTTGAGGTCCTCGGTGCGCGGCAGACGGCCCACCGGGCTGTCCAGAGCCGGGACGCGCCCCTCGACGCGGCGGATGATCCAGTCGATCACGCGCGCGTTGTCGCCGAATCCGGGCCAGAGGAAGCTGCCGTCGCTGCCCTTGCGGAACCAGTTCACCTGGAACACCCGGGGCGCGCGGTCGAAGCGCAGCGAGCGGCCGATCGACAGCCAGTGACCGAAGTAGTCGGCCATGTTGTAGCCGCAGAACGGCAGCATGGCGAACGGATCCCGGCGCAGCTCGCCGACCGTCCCCTCGGCGGCGGCGGTCCGCTCGGACGAGATCGTGGCACCAAGGAACACCCCGTGCGTCCAGTCCGTGGCCTCGACCACGAGCGGGACGTTCGTCGCGCGGCGTCCGCCGAAGAGGATGGCATCCAGCGGCACACCCTCGGGGGCGTCCCAGTCCGGGGCGATCTGCGGGCACTGGGCCGCAGCGACCGTGAAGCGGGAGTTCGGGTGGGCGGCCGGGCGCCCGGCATCCGGCGTCCAGGCGTTGCCCTCCCAGTCGGTGAGGTGAGGCGGCGCCTCGTCGGTCAGCCCCTCCCACCACACGTCGCCGTCGGGGCGCAGCGCCACGTTCGTGAAGATCGTGTTGCCCCAGAGCGTCTCGACGGCGGTGACGTTGGTCGACTCGCCGGTGCCCGGTGCGACGCCGAAGAAGCCGGCCTCCGGGTTGATCGCCCACAGGCGCCCGTCGTCGCCGGGGCGCAACCACGCGATGTCGTCGCCCAGCGTCTCGACCCGCCATCCGGGGATCGTGGGCCGGAGCATGGCCAGGTTCGTCTTGCCGCAGGCCGAGGGGAAGGCCGCCGCCACGTGGAACGCGCGCCCCTCCGGGCTGATCACGCGGATGAGGAGCATGTGCTCGGCGAGCCAGCCCTCGTCGCGACCGATGACCGACGCGATCCGCAGCGCGAAGCACTTCTTGGCGAGGATGGCGTTGCCGCCGTAGCCGGACCCGAAGGAGTACACCTCGAGGGTGTCCGGGAAGTGCACGATGTACTTCTCGTCGTTGCAGGGCCACGCGACATCCGCCTCGCCCGGGGCGAGAGGAGCACCGACCGAGTGGACGGTCTTGACCCACGCCGCCCCCTGGGCGATCTCGGCCACGACGGCGGTCCCGACCCGCGTCATGATGCCGATCGAGGCCACCGCGTACGCCGAGTCCGTGATCTGCACGCCGATGTGCGAGAGCGGGCCGCCGACCGCGCCCATCGAGAAGGGCACGACGTACAGGGTGCGGCCCCGCATGGAACCGGCGAACAGATCGGTGAGCGTGGCCCGGATCTCGGTCGGGTCGGCCCAGTTGTTGGTGGGTCCGGCATCGGCCTCGTTCTCGGAGGCGATGAAGGTGCGGCCCTCGGTGCGGGCGACATCGCTCGGGTGCGAGCGAGCGAGGTACGAACCGGGACGCCACTCGGGGTTGAGCTTGATGAGCTTGCCCTCGTCGACCATCTCGCGCAGCAGGTACTCGTTCTCGCCGCGGGAGCCGTCGACCCAGTGGATGCGATCGGGCTGGGTCAGCGCCGCGATCTCGTCGACCCAGGCCCGCAGCGCCGGCATCCCGGGGCCATCGATCGTCGGCCGCTCGCCGTAGGTGGCGCGGGAGGCGGGGCGGGCGGCGGGTGCGCGGCCGGTGGTGGGGATGGTCTCAGCGAGGGCCATGATCGCTCCTAACGACGTCTTCGGCTGTCAGAACCTGGGTTCTCCCCCACTCTGACGCCCTAAGACCCTGCTTTTCACGTCCATGTCGCTGAAAAAGAAGCAGATCTTTCACTATGATCAAGGATCGTGACTGCGAGCACGATCGAACTGACGACTCTGGGACACCGCATCCGGCACTACCGGACCGCCGCGGGCCTGACGCTGGACGAGCTCGGCGCCGCGGTGGGCGTCGCCGGGAGCCACCTGAGCCTGATCGAGAACGGCAAACGCGAGCCGAAGCTCTCGCTGCTGCAGGAGATCGCCGGCGCCACGGGCACTCAGCTGGGCGAGCTGCTCTCGACCGAGCCGCCGAACCATCGCGCCGCCCTCGAGATCGAGCTCGAGCGCGCGCAAGCCTCCCCCGCCTTCCGCCAGCTCGGACTCACGCCGGTGAAGGTGACCAAGGCGCTGAGCGACGAGACCATCGAGACCGTGCTGGGGCTGCACCACGAACTGCAGCGCCGCGAGCGCGCGGCCATCGCGACCCCCGAGGAGGCGCGGCGCGCGAACACCGATCTGCGCCTGCGGATGCGGGGACGCAACAACCACCTCGCCGACATCGAGACGCTCGCCGAGAAGCAGCTGAAGGCGGCCGGTCACACCAGCGGCGCCCTCACCCACCGCACCGTGAGCATCATGGCCGAGCAGCTCGGGTTCGAACTGCTCTACGTGAGCGATCTCCCCCGCTCGACCCGCTCGATCACCGACCTCGAGAACGG
Source organism: Microbacterium sp. NPDC089189 (assembly GCF_040685095.1). Taxonomy (NCBI): domain Bacteria; kingdom Bacillati; phylum Actinomycetota; class Actinomycetes; order Micrococcales; family Microbacteriaceae; genus Microbacterium; species Microbacterium sp. NPDC089189. The sequence continues at coordinate 114,322 of NZ_JBFBHG010000009.1, read as the reverse complement.
GCGCATCTACCTGCCGCCCGCCTCGATCCCCGGCGGGCACGGCCTGCGATCGATGGCGCTGCAGGCCATGGCGCACCGGCTCCTGGGGCACATGCCCCCGCGCGACTACGCAGAGTTCCTCGAGCAGCGCCTCGAGATCAACTACTACGCGGCGGCCTGCCTCATGCCGCAGACGAACGCGGTGACGTTCCTGCAGCAGGCCAAGAAGGACCGCAACCTCGCGGTCGAGGACTTCCGCGACGCGTTCGGCGTCACGCACGAGGCGGCCGGGATGCGGATGACGAACCTGCTCACCGAGCACGTCGGCATCCCGCTGCACTTCTTGCGCGTCGACGGGGACGGCGCGGTGTCGCGGGTCTACGAGAACGACGACCTGCCGCTGCCGATGGATGTGACGGGTGCGGTGGAGGGGCAGATGGTGTGCCGCAAGTTCGCGGCGCGCGCGGCGTTCGCCGAGCAGAACCGCACGACCGAGCACTACCAGTACACCGACACCCCGGCGGGGACCTTCTGGTGCTCGACCCAGACGGGCTCCACCCCCGAGGGCGAGTTCTCGATCACCGTCGGCGTGCCCTTCGACGACGCCAAGTGGTTCCGTGGGCGCGAGACGGCGCAGCGCGCGGTGTCGACCTGCCCGGACGAGTCGTGCTGCCGCCGGCCGCGCACCGGGGCCGCGCAGCACTGGGAGGGGAAGGCCTGGCCGAGCGCCCGGGTGCACATGCAGATGTTCACACCGCTGCCGCGCGGCGCGTTCCCCGGCGTCGACGACAACGAGGTCTATGCGTTCCTCGACCGTCACGTGTGAGCATCCGCCGCCGCCGGCGAATGATGTCTCAGCGCGCGGGCGGGGCGCCCACCGCCCACAGCGGATCGGGCAGGACGTCGCTCAGCACCCACTCCCCGATCCACCGGTTCTTGTAGAGCACGGGGTTGTGGCTGGAGACCGTACGGGCGTTGCGCCAGTGCCGGTCGAGGTGACCGGACCGCGCGGTGGATGAGGCACCGAGCGCATCGAACAGACGCGAGGCGATCTGCTGCACCGCACCGGTCGCGAACGACTGCGCCTGGGCGGCCCGCACCTCCGCGAGTCCGGCGATCCGCGCCGCGCGCTCCCGCGCCGCCGCATCCTCGGGCTCGTCGCGGAGCGCGAGCGCCGCGCCGTACGCGTCCTCGAGGACGCCGGCCACCGCGATGACCGTCGATTCCACCGCGTAAGCGGATGCGGCGAGCTCCCCCAACAGCGCCTGGATCTGCACGTCGTCGCGCGCGTGCGCGGCGGTGCCGTGGCTGTAGACCCGGGTGCGAGCGCGCACCGCCTCCGCGGCCTCGGCGACCGCCGCGTGCGCGATGCCGGCGAGGACGCTCAGCAGGACGAACTGGTACAGCGCGGTCTGGTAGCCGAACCGCTCCGGAACGGGCAGCACGTCGCCCGGATCCACCGCGGCCCCGTCGAACACGATCGTGCCGGTGCCGGTCAGACGCTGCCCGAATCCGTCCCAGTCGTCGAGCACGGTGACGCCCGGCTGGTCGAGCCGCACGAGCGCCGATACGTCGGTACCGTCGGCGATGCGATGCGCGACCGCATCCGTCCACTCGGCGAAGATGCTTCCCGTCGTGTAGAACTTGCGGCCGGAGATGCGGAGCACCCCGTCGTCGCCGACGGCGAGCTCGGCGCCGGCCCGGGCGGTCGTCGACCCCGAGGCCTCGCTCCAGGCGTTGCCGGTGATCTCACCCCCGGCGATGCGGGCGCGCCAGCGGTCGGCGAAGGCGCGGTCCGCGCTGGTGAGCGCCTGCTCCACGAGGGCGATGTGACCGCGGAGGATCTGCGGGAGGTTGGCGTCGGCGGCCGAGACGGCGATCAGCAGCCGCCCGAATGTGGGCCAGTCCAGTCCCAGTCCCCCGTCGGCGAGCGGGATGCGGGCGCGCCCGAGCCCCGCCTCACGCAGGAGCGCCAGCTCCTCGACCGGCAGCTCGCGGTCGAGGTCGCGGCGCCCCGCATCCGCTGCGATGCGGTCGACGACCGGACGGAAGCGCGCGACGAGCTCGAGCGGCAGCGCCGCCCACAGCTGGTCGGCGAAGCTCGTTCCCACCGCGGCGCTCACGTGTACAGCGAGATCGGCTGCACGACGCCGGTCAGGAAGTGCGCGCCGACCTCGAGCTTCTTGTAGTCGACCGGGTCGTGGAGCGAGTGGGTGCGGATGTTGCGCCAGTGCAGGTCGAGCCCGACGCGGTTGGCGGTGGAGCTCGTGCCGGTGGCCTCGAAGACGCGGTTCGCGACGTCGACCGCGGTGTCGCTCGAGACGACCTTCAGCTGGGCGATCTCGATCGCGAGCTCCGCCCGGTGCTCCTCGGTGACACCGTGACCCAGATCCACCACCTCGTCGAAGCGTCGGTTGACGCGGTCCGCCAGGGCCTCCACCGCGACCGTGCGCGAGACGAGTTCCCCGTAGAGCCGGCGCACGAAGGGGTCCTCGCTGTAGGTGTCGACGCCGCTGAGGAACCAGGAGTTCGCGCGCGCGTTGGTGAGCTCCCGCGCCTGCGCGAGCGCGCCCTGGGCGATGCCGAGATAGAGGTTGCCGAACACCAGCTGGATGCCGGGGGTGACGAGGCTCTGGAAGGCCTCGTCCGTGCCGAACCCGAGCACGTGCTCCGAGTCGACGCGCACGTCGCGGTAGGTCACGGTGTTGCTGGCCGAGAGCCGCTGCCCCAGGTTGTCCCAGTCGTCGACGAGCTCCACCCCGGGGTGCCCGTAGGGCAGCACGAGGTAGGCGAATGCGCCTGCCTGATCGCCGCCCTCGACCACGGCGTTGATGAGCAGGGCCTCGCCCACGCCCGAACCGGTCGAGTAGCGCTTGAACCCGTTGAGACGGTAGCCGTCGCCGTCGACCGTCAGCGTCAGGTTGGGATCGACGGGGTTGACCGAGTCTCCCCAGATCCACCGCCCCTGCACGGAGGCGCGGTACCAGCGCTCCCGCTCCTCGGCGGGAGCGACCAGCGCGATATTCGCCGAGTTGATGTAGTGGTAGCCGAGCACCTGGGCGATCGACGCATCCGTCCGCGCGATGATCCGCACGGCCCGCAGCGCGCTCTCCCAGTGCCCGCCGCCGCCGCCGAACTCCGCCGGGTCGAGGAGCGTCGTCAGGCCGGACTCTTGGAGGATGCCGGCCTCCGCGAAGGGCTGCGCGTTGGCACGGTCGCGGGCGAGCGCGTCGGCGCCGAGCGTCTCGGCGACACCGGTGGCGACGGCATCCCAGCGCGCGCGCTCGTCGGCGGATGCGGTGCCGGTCCACGGACTGCGGGCGCCGGTGAGAGTGGTCGAGGTCATGGCTGCTCCTGGGCGATGGGCGGGCGGGTCAGGCCTGCGAGGGGACGAGGGAGGCGCCGCCGTCGGCGGCGGAGCGGAGTCCCGCGTAGGCCCCGCGGTAGGCGTGGGCGGGATGCCAGGCGGGCACGACGGCATCCCCCGAGAGCCGCTCGCGGAGCGTGGCGCCGTCCCGCCCGCCGTCGTCGAGGCGGCCGCGCCGACGCAGCTCCGGCACGAGCAGGTCGACGACGTCCTCGAACGTGCCGGGCGTCACGACGTAGGCCAGGTTGAAGCCGTCGATGCCGCCGACCTCGATCCAGCGCTCCAGCTCGTCGGCCACGGTCGTGGGGCTTCCCACGATCACGGCGCCGATGCCGCCGATGCCCACGTACTCGGCGATGTCGCGCGGTGTCCACTGCCGCGTCGGGTCCGCCTTCGTGAAGATCGACAGCGCGGAGCGCGCGGCATCCGTGTCGACGTAGGTGAGCGGCTGATCGGGGTCGAGCGCCGACAGGTCGATGCCCGACCATCCGCCGTAGAGCGCCAGCGCGCCCTCGAGCGAGATGTACTGCCGGTAGTCGTCGTACTTCGCCTGCGCCAGCTCATCCGTCTCGGCGACGATCACGGTCGCGAGGGTGAGGATCTTGACGCTGTCGGCCGGCCGGCCGATGCGCTCGGCCTTCTCGCGGATGCTGTCGGTCACGCGACGGGTCAGTTCGGGCGCGAGGCCGTTGATGAAGATCGCCTCGCCGTGGCGCGCCGCGAACTCCTGCCCGCGCGGCGATGCGCCGGCCTGGAAGATGACCGGCGTGCGCTGCGGCGACGGCTCGCCCAGGTGGATGCCCGGCACGTCGAAGTGCTCGCCGTGGTGCGCGATGGGGTGCACCTTCTCGGGGTCGGTGAAGACACCGCCTTCCCGGTCGCGGCGCACCGCGCCGTCCTCCCACGACCCCTCCCACAACTTGTAGGTGACGTCGAGGAACTCATCGGCGATGCCGTAGCGGTCGTCGTGGGCGATCTGGTCGCCGAGCCCCAGGTTGCGCGCCGCACTGTCGAGGTACGACGTGACGACGTTCCAGCCGACGCGGCCGCCGGTGAAGTGGTCGAGGGTCGTGAGCGTGCGGGCGAGCGAATACGGCTGCTCGTACGTCGACGCGATGGTCACGCCGAAACCGAGGCGCGAGGTCACCGCCGCCATCGCCGGGATCTGCAGCAGCGGATCGCCCACCGGGATCTGGGCGGCATCGCGGAGCGCGGGCGCGGCCGAGTCGCGGTAGACGTCGTAGACGCCCAGGACGTCGGCGAGGAAGATCGCGTGGAACCCGCCGCGCTCGAGCAGCCGGGCGAGCTCCGTCCAGTACTCCAGACGGTTGTACTCGTCGGCACGGTTGTCGGGGTGGCGCCAGAGACCCGGCGCCTGATGCGTCACGCAGCTCATCTCGAACGCGTTGAGGATGATCTGCTGAGTCATCGCGCTTCCTTTCGCGCCGTAGCGGGCGCACCGCGGCAACGTAGCAGCGCGTCGCCGACGCCTCCCACCCGCCGCGACACACACCGACACGCGAGGTCGCACTGCGTCGTTGCGTGTCGCTTCCTTACGGCGCGCGATGCGCGCGGCCCGGAATGCCTCCACACTGACGGATCGATGCGGACCACAGCCCCGCACCCGCCCCGCACCCCACCCGAGAGGCTCCGCCATGTCCGCTTCGCCCCGCCGCGCCCTGCGCTGGCTCGCCGTCCCCGCCGCGCTCGCGGCGGCATCCCTGACCCTCGCCTCGTGCGCCGGCGGATCGTCGTCGGGGTCGACTGACGGCGGCGACCAGGAGCTCACCGTCCTGCTCATCTCGTCGCACGAGGGCGCCTCGAAGCTGCTCGCCGAGCGTTACGAGGAGGAGACCGGGGTGAAGATCAACCCCGTCATCGTGCCGTACGACGAGATCGGCAACACGCTCGCGCTCGACCAGCAGTCCGGCGCCAACACGATCGACGTGGCGGCCCCCTGGTACGTCTCGCTCGGCGACCTGGCCGATGCCGGCGCCATCCAGGACCTCACCGACTGGATCGCGGAGGACCCGGCGATCGAGGAGGACGACTTCATCTCGTCGATCTACGACCCGTACAGCCTGGTCGACGGCAAGCGCTACGGCCTGCCCTTCGACGGTGACACCCACGTGCTGTTCTACAACAAGGAGATCCTGGAGCGGAACGGGTTCACCGCCCCGCCCGCCACCTGGGACGAGTACGTCGAGCAGTCGCGCGTGATCACCGAGAACGAGAGCGCCGACGGGGTCTACGGCAACGTCATCTTCGGCCAGAAGTCGCCCCTCATCCTCGGTGCCAGCTTCGCGAACCGCCTCGCCGGCTTCGGCGGGGAGTTCGTGGATGCGGACGGCGCCCCCGTCATCAACTCGCCCGAGGCCGTCGCGGCCGCCCAGTCGCTCGCCGACTCGCTCGCCTCGGCCTACCCGACGCCCGCCGAGACCGCGTTCGGCGAGGGCAACTCGGCCTGGTACGCGGGCAACGCCGCGTTCATCGAGAACTGGACCGACCTCGGTGTCGGTTCGCAGACGAACCCCGACTCGACGGTCAAGGACAAGTGGGGCGTCACCCTGCTCCCGGTCGGCGGCGACAACACCCAGCCGCGGGCATCGCTCGTGGCCGGCTTCACCTGGGTCATCGCCGAGAACACCGAGAAGACCGAGCTCGCTCGAGACTTCATCGAGTGGGCGGCGTCGAGCGAGATCAACGAGGAGCTGATCGTCGCCGACCCGCAGACCGGCATCGACCCCAACCGCATCTCGTCGCTCGAGAGCGAGGCGTACGGCACCGCGTATCCCGACCTGCAGCGCGTCAACCGCGCGACGCTCGACGGCGCCCTGGCCTGGCCCACCGGAAAGAACGCGACGGCGGCCGCCGAGGTGCTCACCGATGAGCTGGCCAAGCTCGTCGCCGGCGAGGTCACGGCGCAGGAGGCGCTCGACGCCACGCAGGAGGAGTGGGAAGAGCTCCTTGGCTGACACCTCCGTCGCGGTGCGCCCGCGTCGATCCCCTCGGGGGCCGGCGTGGGCGCACCGTCTGTTCGTCGCGCCGAGCGTCATCGCACTGCTCGTGCTCGGGGTCTACCCGCTGCTGTTCATCGTCGGCGCGGCGTTCACCGAGTCCTCCCTCGGCAAGCCCTTCCAGGAGTGGGTGGGGACCGAGACGTTCGAGAGCGTCCTCGGCGACGCGGATGCGGTGGCCACCCTGTGGCGGACCCTCGGCTACGCGCTCGGCGTGTCGGTGGCGAGCCTCGTGCTCGGCGTCGTCGCCGCCCTCGCCCTGCACGGCGCCGTGCGCAGCGGGTCGCTCGTGCGCACGCTGCTGCTCCTCCCGCTCATCACGCCTCCGGTGATCGTCGGCACCCTCTGGAAGCTGATCTACAACCCCGGCGGCGGCCTGCTCGCCACCGTCCTCGGGTTCTTCGGGGCGCCGCGCGACGCGATCGCTCCGCTGTCGTCGACCACCTGGGCTCTGCCCGGCATCGCTCTGGCCGACGTCTGGGAGTGGACGCCCCTCGTCGCGCTCCTCGTGTTCACCGCCCTGCTCGCGCAAGACCCGCAGACGCTGGAGGCCGCCCGACTGGACGGTGCGCACGGCATCCGGCTCTTCCGGTACATCACGCTCCCCTCGATCGCGGGCGTCGTGGCAGCGGCGTTCTTCATCCGCCTCGTCCTGGCGTTCAAGGTCTTCGATCTGATCTTCATGATGACCTCCGGCGGTCCCGGCCAATCGACCACGACGACCTCGTACCTGATCTACCAGGCGGCATTGCGCGAGTTCGACGTCGGCAAGGCGGCGGTCATCACCCTGCTGCTGGCCGTGCTCGTCACGGTCGTCACGCTCCCCGTCGCGCTGGTCGCGCGCAGATTGCAGGCCAATCATGAGTGAGGTCCTCCTCGCGCGCCCCCGCCCGCGGGCGGATCACCGCAGCATCCTGGCGAGCATCGTCCTCGCGGTGCTGCTGATCTTCTTCGTCGCCCCGCTGCTGTACCTCGTGTCGGTCTCGCTGATGGGCCGCAACGAGACCGGGCAGGGCGTCCTGGTCCCCGCCGTCCCGCAGTGGTCGAACTGGGCCGAGGTGCTGACGCAGTCCGACCTCCTGCACGCCATCGCGAACTCGCTCGTCGCCGCCATCGGGGGCGCCGTGCTGACCCTCGCGATCGCGCTGCCCGGCGCCTGGGCGATCGTGCGCTTCCGCACCGGCGGCGCGACGCTCGCCGGAACGCTCATGAGCCCGTGGCTGCTGCCGCCGATCGTGGCCGTCGTACCGCTGTTCACCCTGCTGCGGGTGCTGGGCCTCAACAACACCCTGCTGGGGCTGACGCTCGTCTACGCCCTGGTGAACGCGCCGGTGGCGATCTGGCTGCTCGAGGGGTTCCTCCGCAAGCTCCCGACCGAGATCGAGGAGGCCGCGCGCATCGACGGGGCCGGATCGTTCCGCATCCTGATATCGATCGTCGCCCCGTTGGTCGCGCCCGCGTTGGCCGCGATCGGGATCATCGTCGGGGTGCTCAACTACAACGAGTTCCTGCTCGCCACCTTCCTCACCCAGAGCCCCGACGCCCAGACCCTCCCGGTGGTGCTGTCGTTGTTCTACGGCGAGCGCACGCCGCACATGGGCAAGATCGCCGCGGCCTCGGTCATCGGCGTCATCCCCGTCTTCACCGCCGCGGTGTTCTTCCAGCGGTGGCTCGTCGGCGGTCTCACCGCCGGCTCCGTCCGCTGACCCCCGCGCCTGCCACCTGCCACCTGCCACCTGCCACCTGCCGCCTGCCACCTGCCGCCTGCCGGGGCCTTCCCGCCGAGTGAGCACCCGTTCAGCCAGCGAGCACCCGATCGGATGCGCACTCACGAAATGAGTGCTCACTCGGGGCGGAGGGGGACGGGGCGTGACGGGGCAGCGGCGCGGGATGACGCGGGCACCTCTCCTCCCCACCCTGGATGTGGGGCGCCCGGGAACACGGACCGTGTGGATGGGCTGCGCACGGGGGCGCGGCGGCGCAGGCTGGCCGGGTGCGGCTCCCCGACTTCGACGACCAGGTCTTCTCGCGCACCGTCGCGCTGCGGCGCGGTGACACCGACGACGGTCTGTCCCGACGACAGCGCGACGGCTCGCTGCGCCGCATCCGACCGGGTGCGTACGCGATCGGCGACGCCTGGGCGAGCCTGCACGCGGAGGACCGCGCGCGATGGGCTGCCGCGGCGACGGCTCACGCCTCACGCGGCGCTCCGCTCGTCTTCTCGCACGCCACGGCCGCCGCCTTGCACGGCCTCCCCCTGTTCCGGGTCGACACGACGCGCGTCCACCTCACCGTCGACGGGCCCGCGCGATCCACCGCCCGGGTGCTCCGGCACCGGATGCCGCTCCCTCCTACAGACGTCGAGTGGATCGACGAGGGAATCGTCGGCGTCACCTCGCTCGCACGCACGGTGGTGGATCTCGCGGGCTCGCTGCTCACCGAGGCGGCCGTCACGATCGCCGACGCGGCCCTGCGACAGACCGCGCTGCGCGGTCGCGCGGATCCGGTCCCGGACCTCGACCTGGATGCGGGCGAAGACCTGCGTCTCGACCTCTCCGACCGGATCGAGGCCCGCCCCGGTGCCCGCGGCATCCGTGCGGCCCGGTTCGTGGTCGCATTCGCCGATGCGCGTGCGGATCGTCCCGGCGAGAGCATCAGTCGGCTGTACCTGCACCGCCTGGGATACGCGCCGCCCGGGCTCCAGGTCGCCGTGCCCGGTCCGCACGGCCACGACTACGCGGTCGACTTCGATCTGGGCGCGGCGTGGGGCGAGTTCGACGGGGCGCTCAAGTACACCGACCCGCTCTATCTCCGCGGCCGCGCTCCCGCCCAGGCACTGGCCGACGAGAAGGCCCGCGAGGACTGGATCCGCGGCACGACCGGCAAGCGCATCGTGCGCTGGCAGATGCCGCATCTGTCGAGTCCCGAGACGTTCGGCCGTCTCCTCCGCTCGTTCGGCATCCGCCCCCATCCCACCGAGTGAGCATCCATTCAGCCAGTGAGCACCCGATCGGATGCGCACTCGCGGAATGAGTGCTCACTCGGCATGGGCGGGCTGGGGCTCGCTCGGCACGGGCGGCGCCCGCACGCGGCGCTCGGCATGGGCGGGCTGGGGCGGGCCGGGGCCACACGGCGCGCCCGCGAGGTCAGGCGCGGACGAAGGGGATGGCGAAGGGGACGCGCATGAGCTTGCCCGAGGAGGCACGGACCGTGCCGACGATGACCAGCACCACATGCAGGAGCACCAGCACACCGTAGAGCGTGATCGGGATGCCGAGGGGGTAGAAGTCCTGCGCCGGGGCGGCGTAGGCCAACGAGAACAGGAGCACCACGTGCAGGAACAGCAGCACGAACGAGAGCAGCGTGAAGGTCAGGCCCCAGTTGAGCGCGGCGCGGCCGTTCTGCTGCGCGACGGGTCCGCGGCGTCGCAGCGAGGCATACGGGATCGCCATCGCGATGCCCGAGAAGAACAGCCCGAGCGGCACGAACACGATGAACCCGAGCGCCCACGACACGACCCCGGTCGACGGACGCGGCCCCCATCCGGGTGCGGCACCGGGCGGTGGCGCCACCGGCATTCCGGCGGGCGCCGCGTACGGGGGCGGACCGGGAGGGGTGCGGGTCGGATCAGACATCCGCCCATCCTCCCCCACGAACCGGCGCCGACCCCCCTCATCCACAGGTCCGGGCGCCGGCGACCCGCCGCGCCGGACACGACGACCGCTCAGAAGCGCGGGGGCGCGTCCGGCCGCGGCGTCCACCGCATCCAGGCGGCGGCGAAGATCGCCAGCCCCGTGACGAGCCCGACGATGACCCAGAGCACGACGAGGTAGTCGACCCAGCTGCCGATGGGCGGGGCACCGGGGAAGAAGTTGCGCAGCGGGATGGTGGCGAACAGCATCGCGCCCATCCAGCTCATGAGCGTCGCCTCGACCTTGCGATGCCCCCGGTATGCGGAGATCGCGACCATGAGCACCAGCACGGGCGTCACGATCATGAGCGCGAGCAGCACCATCGCGAACACGATGGTCGCGATCGAACGCTGCGCGGTGATCTGGATGAAGGGCAGCTCCGCCTCCTGCACGACCTGCACGGTGACCGCCCACCCCGGCACCTCGCCGTCGACCGTGTAGTAGGTCTGGAGGGCTTCGAACTCGTCGTCCACCACGTGTCCCGGCAGGATGACGACGCTGTCCGCCTCGTACCGGTCGAACGGCCAGACATCGATCGAGCCGTCGAGGGCGATGTTCGCGACGGTGGGGGCCACGATCTGATCCTTCGGGATGGTCACCTGACCCTCACCGCGCACCGGGATCATGAGCAGCACGACGTCCTCGTCGAACGCGAGCGGGGACTCCTGCGCGAGTGGGCCGGAGGGCCGGACGGTCACCGAGACCTCGAGCTGTCGGTCGAGCGCGTGCACGGCTCGCGTCTCGATCTCGACCACGGTGTCGTCGACCGTCGGCGCGGCGTCCTGCGTGATGCGCACCTGCCCGCTCAAGGCGTAGAGGGTGATCACGCTCGCGTACACGACGACGATCCCGAGAATCACGCCGTACAGACGCGGCCGCCACCAGCGGCGGCGGGCGGGCGCGGGTGTCGTCACGCGTTCAGTGTGCCAGAGCGGGCGCGGGCGCTCGATCAGGCGAACGGATCGGGCGTCAGCGTGTACTTCGTCTCGAGGTACTCGGCGATCCCTTCGGCACCGCCCTCACGCCCGAGCCCCGACTTCTTCCAGCCGCCGAACGGCGACGCGGCGTTCGAGACGACGCCGACGTTCAGGCCCATCATCCCGGTCTCGAGCCGTTCGATCATGCGCTGCCCGCGGGCGAGGTTCTCGGTGAAGACGTACGACACCAGTCCGTACTCGGTGTCGTTCGCCAGACGTACGGCGTCGTCCTCGGAGTCGAACGGGATGATCGCGAGCACCGGCCCGAAGATCTCCTCGCGCAGGATGTCGCTGCCCGGGGCGACGTCCGCCACCACGGTCGGCTCGTAGAAGGTGCCGGGACCGTCGAGCGCCGCACCGCCGGTGCGCACCGTCGCGCCGCGCGAGACGGCATCCGCCACGAGCTGCTCGGCCTTCGCGACCGCGCGCTCGTCGATGAGCGGGCCGATCGTCACGCCCTCCTCCGTGCCGCGCCCGATGCGGAAGCCCTGCACCCGCTCCGTCACACGGCGCGCGAACTCCTCGGCGACGCTGCGGTGCACGATGAAGCGGTTCGCGGCGGTGCACGCCTGACCGATGTTGCGGAACTTCGCCGCCATCGCACCGTCGACGGCCTTGTCGAGGTCGGCGTCGTCGAACACGACGAACGGGGCGTTGCCGCCGAGCTCCATCGAGGTGCGGAGCACGCCCTCCGCCGCCTGCTGCAGCAGACGCACGCCCACCGGGGTCGACCCCGTGAACGAGAGCTTGCGCAACCGCGGGTCGCGGATGATGGGCTCGGAGACCGCGCCGGACTCGGACGTCGTGATGACGTTCACGACGCCGTGAGGAAGCCCGGCGTCCTGCAGCAGCCGGGCGAAGTACAGCGTCGTCAGCGGGGTGAGCTCGGCGGGCTTGATCACCACGGTGCAGCCTGCCGCGAGCGCGGGGGCGATCTTGCGGGTCGCCATCGCGAGCGGGAAGTTCCACGGCGTGATCAGGAAGCACGGCCCCACCGGATGCTGCGAGACGATCATGCGCCCCGTGCCCTCCGGGTTGGCACCGTAGCGGCCGGAGATGCGGGGGGCCTCCTCGCTGAACCAGCGCAGGAACTCGCCGCCGTAGGCGACCTCGCCGCGGGCCTCGGCCAGCGGCTTGCCCATCTCGATCGTCATCAGGAGCGCGAACTCCTCTGTGCGCTCCTGCAGCAGATCGAAGGCGCGGCGGAGGATCTCGCCGCGCACACGTGCGGGTGTGGCCGCCCAGGCGGGGAAGGCCTCGACGGCCGCGTCGAGCGCCCGGGCGCCGTCCGCGACGCTCGCACTCGCGATCGTCTTGACGACGGCCCCGGTGGCGGGATCGCGCACGTCGAGGGTCGCGGCGTCGTCGGCGGCCTGCCACCGCCCGGCGATGAAAAGGCCGTCGGGGACGTTCGCCAGCAGATCGGTCTCGGTCGCTGCGGTCATGCCTACTCCTCGCCTCGCGGTGCACCATCATCGGCACCTGCTCATCTTCACGGCGTCCACCGTGAGCGGCACTCGCCACCATGGCGTACCGGGCGACCGACATGCGCCACCCCGTACAGGCAACCTCGCTGTCAACTCGTTGACAAAGAGCGTGTCAACGAGTTGACTCGTCGCATGAGGCCCCGGATCACCTTCGCCCTTCACGAACTGGTCGCAACTCTGACGGCGTTCGCAGATGCGCGTCTACGGCGCGACCACGGCATCTCTGCGGGAGACTTCGTGTATTTGGGCACCATCTCCGATCAGCAGCCGATCGACATCACCTCCCTCGCGCATTGCCTGGTGATCACCAAAGCGGCGGTCAGCAAACGTCTCCCGCATCTCGTCGAGTGCGGCTGGGCGAGCACGACTCCTGGACCCGGGCGACGGGTGCTCATCTCCCTGACGGATGCGGGTGCCGAACTCGTCGAGGACGCCGGCGGGCGGATCGACGCCGACGTCCTCGCACTTTTCGCCGATCCGCGACTCTCCGGCTCCGGCCTCGACCCCGCCGTGCTGGGGCCCCAGCTCGAACTCCTGACCCAGCTCATCCGAGAGAAGGAGACCGTGTGAGCGACCGCATCCTGATCGTCGTAGGCACACCCATCGCCGACAGCCTGAACCACGCCCTCGCCCGGTCGTACGCGGACGCGGCGCGCTCCGCCGGCGCCGACGTGCGCGTCATCGACCTCGCCGTCGTCGACGCGCCCTCCCATCCGCAGAGCCGGGACGAGGTCCGCATGCCGCGCTCCGTCGCGGACGCACCGCTGGACCCCGTCGCGGCGGCAGCGATCGAGGATGTCGGATGGGCCGAGCACCTCGTCTTCTTCTTCCCTCAGTGGTGGGGCACCTACCCCGGCGCGCTCAAGGTCTTCATCGACCGGGTCTTCCTCTCCGGGTTCGCATTCCGGTACCGCCCGAGCGGGCGGCTGTGGGACAAGCTGCTCACCGGGCGCACGGCGCGAATCGTCATGACGATGGACTCGCCCCGCGCGTGGAACCGCCTCGTCTATCGCGGTGCCGCCGAGACCAGTCTGCGTCGGGCCGTCTTGGGGTACTGCGGCATCCGCACGGTCGGCGTGACCCGCTTCGCCGAGGTGCGGCACCGGGACGCGGCGACGCGAAGCGCCTGGATCGCGCGCGTCGCTGCCCTCGGCGCGCGCGACGCACGGAACGCGCGCCGCGCGCCGGCGCGAACCGGCGCCGCCACACGACACCCCTCGCATGGCAGGCTGTAGGCATGAAAGCCTGGGTCGTCCGCTTCGCCTCGCTGTACCTGTTCAACGTGGTCGTTCTCCTCGTGATCGGCGCGATCTTCGGCAGCGTACGAGTGGGATGGGCCGCGCTCTGGGCGTCTCTTCTGCTGACGGCGGGGACGATCTGGTTGAAGCCGCTGCTCCGCCGCCTGTTCCGCGGCATGGCGGCACGGTCCGCCTCGCGTCGTTCACGCATGGCGGAGAAGCTCGTCCAGGCACTGATCGTCTTCGTCATCGAGCTCGGATTGTGGATCGTCGTCGTGGTGTTCTCGTCCGTCGATGTGCGGGGCTGGCTGCTCGGGTGGATCCTCCCCCCGATCGCGCTGCTCATCGCGTTCGCGATCTACGACCTGGTCGACGATCGGATCGAGGCGCGCGCGGGCGCGCTGTACGACCGCGTGGGACGCCGCGGCGCCACGGCGGCGACGACGGACACCGCCGCAGCCGGCATCCCGCCCGTGCCGCGCCCGGCCGGCGCCGCACCTGCCGCATCCCCGCCGCCGGCCGCGCGCGCGAAGGATCCGTACGACGGTCTGACCGCCGAGCAGCGCCGCATGCTCGACGACCTCGGCTGACGACCCCGCGCCACCGCCCCCGCAGCGCGTCGAGTGCACGGCTTCGCGCCGAACGCACGACGTAGCGGCGTGAGCACGCCGTGCGCTCGGCGCGAAGCCGTGCACTCGGCGCCTCGAACTCGGCTCATCCGGGAAGGTAGCGGCGCTCCCAGCCCCTCGCCGTGCGGGTGTACTCGACGCGGCGGCTCGCGGTCCGCGGGTTCGACACCCAGAACAGGAACCGGTGCGGCGTCACCGCATATCCCATCCACCCGGCCGGCTGCGCCGGAGCCGCGTTGTGCACCGCGAACTCCGCCCAGCGCTGTTCCCGGACGGCTCTCGAATTCTGCGCGAACTCATCGGTGTTGAGCCATGCGAGCTGCCGGAGGTACGGCGAGCGCGCCTCGTAGGCGGCCGCCGCCTCGGATGCGGGGGCGATGGCGGCGGTGCCCTGCACCACGATCTGCCGGGTGAATCCCGGCCAGAGCAGCGTCAGGGCGACCTTCGGATCCGCGGCAAGATCGGCCACCTTCCGGCTCGCGGCGTCCGTGTGGAAGAAGAAACGCTCGCCGTCGAACTCGCTGAGCATGACGGTGCGCGTGCGCGGGAAGCCGTCGGGGTCGATGGTCGCGAGCGTCATCAGCATCCGGTCCTCGCCGTCCGCAGGAACCCAGCTCCCGGCGAGCGCGAGCGGGTCGTCAGCGGGGTGGTCGGACTGCACGGGATCCGTCGCGTGGTCGATGATCGGCACGTCGACGATGAGTCGATCGGATGAGGCGTCCACAGCTGCCGCCTATCCGAACTCGAAGCCGTCGATCTCGACCAGCGCCTCGCTGACGAAACCCACGCCCCGATCGAAGAGGTCGCGCCCCGCCGCTGCGTTCGCACCGGTCGCGTCGCCGATGACCCCCGTCGGACCGAAGTCGTCGCTCGTCCATCCGAACATCACCGGTTTCCGGTTGAACCCGATGTGGGTCATCGCCGCGATCCGCTCCGGCACGTTCCGCGGAGGGAGATCGGGGGCGACGAGGTGCGGGGCGAGGTGCATCACGATCGACGTCTCCCCGAATCCGGCGTGGATGCCCTGACCGAGCTCGTCCGGTCGGCCGTCGACGCCGTCTCCTGCGCCGCCCACCCCGGCGGGCATCGAGAAGGAGCGCAGCCCGAACCGCCGCCGCAGCTCGCGGTTGACCCAGCCCAGCAGCATCACATTGCCGCCATGACCGTTCACGAAGGCGACCGTGCGGACCGGGGTCATCGAGATGGATCGGCCGATCTCGATCAGCTCGTCGAGGAGGGTCGTGCCCTCGATCCACAGCGTGCCGGGCGCCCAGTGGTGTTCGTCCGACTTCGCATAGGCGATCGTCGGGAGAAGCCAGGCATCCACGCCCTGCGCCGCGACGCGTTCCACCGCCGCCGTCGCGACGGCCTCGGCGATCAGCGCGTCCGTGCGCAACGGCAGGTGGGGTCCGTGGTGTTCCACCGCACCGATCGGGACGACGGCGATCGACCGCTCCGACGTCGCGGCGACGAGCGAGGGCCCGGACAGGTCGTCCCAGCGGCGTCCGGGGGGCGTGAACGGTGCGGTCATCGGATGGCTCCCTTCGTGGGGCCGGCGTACTCGGGGTTGAGCTTGCCCGGATTGAGAAGCCCTCGCGGGTCGGTCTCACGCGCGAGCTCGACGGTCTGCGGGAGACGGAAGTCGACATTCCACTGGTGGGGGTTGTGCACGCCGACGCCCAGCTCGTTGAGCGCGGCGATGCCCGCGTACACCGCCTCGGGGCTCTCGTACACGCCCGCCAGCATCCCGATCGGGACCGTATGCCCGGCCTCGATGTGCAGGAGCCCGCCGGGGTAGACCGCGTGCACCTCGTCGATGCGGTCGATCAGCGCATCCCCGGACACCTCGACATGGAAGTAGACGCCCGGCTCGGACTTCTGCAGCCATTCGATCGGGTGGTTGTAGCTGAGCACCGAGATCGCCGCCGACACGGTCGGGCCCTCACGGACGTCCTCGATGCGCCCACCCGCACCCTCGATGAGCGCGGTCGCCTCTTCGACGGTGCGGACGTCGGCGATCATCCGCAGCGAGCTGCGCCCCGGCGGGACGGCGTCATCCGGCGGCAGCTGCGCGGCGATGTGCGGGGTGTCGGCCGACACCAGGCGCGGTGCGGGATGCAGGTCACCGAGCGCGCGAAGGACCGAGAGGGCTCCGCGGAAGTCGTCGAAGGACGCGTACAGCCCGCGCCAGTCCTGCAGGTCCTCCACCCGGACGGTCGCCCGGGCGATGATGCCCGCCGTCCCGTAGTTGTGGACGTACCGCTGCGCCTCGTCGCCCTCCACATGCACGAGGGCGCCGTCGGAGACGGGCGTCGCGACATCGAGAGCGACGACGAACCCCATGTCGTTGCTGCCGTGGGCGATCGTGCCGGTTCCGCCCGACCCGCCCGCCAGGAATCCCCCGATCGTGGTGTGCACGGTCGACGGGTACATCCAGAGCTGCTTGCCCGCAGCGCGCGCTGCCTGCTCGAGCGCCGTCATCGGCGCCCCGGCATCGGCGGTGATCGTGTCGCCGTCCACGCCCAGCACGGTGCGGGCCCGCGAGGTGTCGATCACCAGGCCACCTGCCATCGGGATCGCCTGACCGTAGTTGCCGGTGCCCTTGCCGCGCGGCGTGATCGGCGCACCGAAGCGCGCCGCCACGGCCACGACGGCCGCGATCTCCGCAGCCGTCGTCGGGAAGGCGACGAGGTCGGCGACGCCCAGCGGCAGCAGCTCGGCGATGATCGGCGACATGCGCGCCCCATCGACGGAAGCCCGCTCGCGCTGACGCAGGTCGCTGCTCACCCCGCGCGGGCCGAGCAGGTCCACCAGGGCCGCCTCGAGCGCGGTGTAGTCGGTATCGGTCACGTTCGTCCTCCTCGATGACATCTCCCGCGTGTGATCCGCAGCGAGCCGGGTGATGGATCACTCGCTGCGAGGGGCGCGAGCGCCCCCTGTCCGGTGGCACGACGGACGGCGACACGGGCCGGACCGCCCTGGCGCCCGCGCGACGGTACTCTGCACCCATGGCGGACACGGGTGGGACAACGTCGACCGGCGTCGAGGGCGCCGCAGATCTGGATGCAGCGGCGCGCGCTCTGGGCGCCCGCATCCGCGAGCTCCGCAAGCGCCGCGGGCTGACGCTGACGCAGGCGGCGGTCGACGCGGGGCTGTCGCACTCCTTCCTCAGCCAGGTCGAACGCGGGCTCGAGCGGCTCAGCATGGCCTCGCTGTTCCGCGTCGCACGAACGCTCGGCACCACGCAGCAGGATCTGCTGACGGAGGAGACCGCGGAGCGCCCAGAGGGCAATTACCACGTCTACCGGCAGTCGTCCGCATCGCCCGTCGACGCGGGCACCGGCCCGGTGGCGGTGCTCGCGCAGCACCGCGCACGCTTCCTGCCGATGGTGTTCTCGGGAAGCTTCGAGGATGACGGCATCTGGTGGGAGCACGACGAGGAGGAGTTCCTGTACGTCCTCGAGGGCGAGATCATCGTCGTGCTCGAGGACTCCGAGGTGCTTCTGCGCGCGGGGGACGCCACCTATTACGAGAGCGGGATCCGCCACAAGTGGCGCACGCCGCCGGAGACCGCGTGCCGCGTCCTCGTCGTCAAGGAGCAGCAGCACAACCGCTGAGGCGCTCATCGGTCTCCTCCCCCGAGCTCGGTGGCGACGACGGCCAGCGCGCGCGCATAGGCCTGCTCCTCGCCGGCACGCGCTCCGCCGGCGACCACGACACCGCCGACGCCGGGCACGGCGAGCAGAGCGCCCCCGTACTCGACGGCCAGCCGGATCCCTTCGCGCCGCACATCCCTGGCGGAGAAGAGACGGTCCAGGTATCCGGTCGGCAGGGTCGCCGCATGGAATGACGCCAGCATCTCCGCGCCCTCGCGGTCGACCACGAGCGGAACACCGGGGAGCACCGGAACGTCGGCACCGGCCTCGGCGCAGCGGCGCACGAATGCCGCGACATCCGCCACGTCTCCGCAGTACTGCGTGAGGCAGAACTGTCCTCCGGCGCGCTCCTTCTCCCGCACGCGCGCGCCGCGCAGCGCGATGGGCGGCGCGTCGGGTGACTCGGCGAACGAGACGAGCAGACCGAGGCGTCGAGCACGCGGGATCAACGACGTCGCTTCGAGATCGAAGACAGGGCGCGCGTCGGGACGGTCGCCGGTGCGGGTGTGATCGCCGGTCACGCAATGCACACCCGCCACCCCGATCTCTCGGAGCGACGCGAGTTCGCGCTCGAGGGCGTCACGCGCACGATCCCGGGTGTTCATCCCCATCCAGACGCGCACGCCTGCCCGGCTCATGAGCAGCGCGCGGTAGGACGGCGGGAACTGGGTGCGCGACCGGCCGGCATCTCCCGACAGCACCGCATCCGCCGCGCCGCGCAGGACATCGGCGGTGCGGTGGACGTCGTCGGCCCTCATCCCCCGCACGGGGAATCCCGTGAGGATGAGGGGGCGCCGCAGCCGGATGTCCTCGACCTCGCGCGACGCTGCGGTCGGGGTCGCGCCGATCGTGGGCTCCACCGCTCCTGCCCACCGCACGGGGAGCCGTTCGCCGAGGAACACGCAGGGCGTCGGATCGACCTCGCATGTGCCGTCGCGGTTCACTCCGCCGCATGGGCCGTGCGTCATGCTCTTCGGGCACGCGTGCGGGCGGGAAGCCTCGAGGAGGGCCGTCACGGCTCGACTCTCCGGATGCGCGCCGCGAGCCGCGCGATCGATTCCGCGATCCGTGGCGGGCCGCCCCGGTCGACCTCACGGATCTCGAGGTGGATGCCGACGACCCCGGGCGTCCTCATGGCGGCCTCGATCTCGGCGAGGCGGCTCACCTCCGGTCCCTCCAGCGCCACATCGACGGTCACGACGGCGAGGGTCGGCCGAGGCGACGGGGATCGTCGAGCCGCCCGCTCGATCACGGAGCTCCCGCCGGAACCGCCCGGGCCGCCCAGGACCAGATCGGCGCCGTCGTCCGCCGCCCGGTACGCCTCGGGCACCGCGACGGTATGGCCCGCGCGACGCGCGAGCGCGGCGATCTGCGTCGCATCGAGATCGAGGGTCGGCTCCCGCCCCGGCACGAGGACGGCGGCGATGTCGATGTCGGCGAGCGCGGCGAGCTCGCCCTCCACCGCGACCCGGTTCCGATCGCGCCCGCTCAGCGCCACGATCACGTCAGCGCCCTCCGCGCGTAGCACCGCGGCTCGGTGCGTCAGCGCGAGTCCGTGACCGCCCGGGGGCTCACGGATGAGGACCGCATCGACCACGGGGCCGAGCACCGCCGCGGCCGCGCGCAGCTCTACGACGGTCGCGACGTGGGAGGGCAGCGTCGCGGAGACGATCCCGGGACGCACCATGCGCACGGCGAACCGCTCGGCCGCCGGCGTTCTGCCCTGCGTTCCGCGTCGATCGGCGAGCCGATCCGGGCCGTCGAGCGGGAACGGCTCCGCGTGCCGGGATGCGGTGGCGTTCAGCATGTCCGAGACCGCATCGGTTCTAGACTTCGGGCGTGACGCGCCCCGCAGACGACCGTTCGGCCGACGAGCTCGGACCCTGGCTCGAGCGACTCGCCGAGCCCGTGCCGTCGCCCGGCGGCGGCGCCGCCGCGGCCGTGACGATCGCGGTCGGAGCCGCGGTCCTCGGCATGACCGCGGGCTACGCGGCGGAGGGGGATGAGCGACGTCGCGCGATCGCGCTCGCCGCTCGCGTACGGCAGGACGCGCTCGCAGCCGCCGACCGCGACGCCGCCGCTTCCGCGGCCCTCGTGGCGGCCTTCCGCCTGCCCGAGGACGAACGCTCGCGCGCCGTACGCGCGGGGGCCCTGCGGGAGGCGGCGACGGCGAGCCTCACGGTGGCCCGACTCGCGCTGCCGCTCGTGGAGACGCTCGGCTGGCTCGCCGAGCACGGAGATCCGATGCTCACCCCGGACGTGGTCGTGGCCGGACGCACGCTCGCCGCCGGCATCCGCTCCGCCTGCGCCACCGCGCGGAGCAATCTCACTGCGGCGGCGGGAGTCGACGACGGCGCCCTCGCGCCGCTGCGCACCGCGGAGTCGGACGCGCGTGCCGCCGCCGGGCGCTTCGACGCGGTGGCCTCCCGGGTCGAGGATGCCCTCTGAGAGGGCACAACCCCGCCTCGCCGGCACCCGTGCCACGCGGCGCAGCGGTGATGCCGGCGAGGTCGAGGTCATGAGCAGCTCCCCTCAGCCCATCGAGATCGACGTGTCGAGGAAGTCGTTCGTGTAGAGATCGTCGACGTCGATCGCGTCCGCATCCGCCTGCCCGATGCTCCCGGATTCCACGAGGATCGGCACGAAGTCATCGAGGATCGACTGCATGCGCGCGGGGTCGAACGCGCCGAACACCCCGGATGCCGGGTCGTTCTCGACGATGCCGAGCTCGAGCTGCTGGGCGACCGAGTACTCGGCGACGCCCTCCGAATACGTCCAGCCGGTGTCGTACTGCTCCACGAGATCGAGGATCAGGGCGATCGCCGCGCTCGGGTCCTCGAGGAAGTCGAGCTGCGACTGCTGCATGATCGGCACGAGCTTGGCGAGGCAGTCGCCGTACTCCTCGACCGCATCCGCGCGCACTGCCAGCGGCTCGGGATAGACCGAGTAGCCGATCTCCGAGAGCAGCTGGAAGTCGATCGGACGACCCCACTCCGAGATCTCGTTCTCGTAGATGAACGGCTCAGCGGTGGCGAACCCCTGCTGCAGGATCGTCGGGTCGGACACGAACCGCTGCGGAGTGCCTTCGTAGCTCGTGTCGACCTGGGATGCGTCGATCATCCCCTGCGACTCGAGGAGTGCGGGAATCACATCTCCCGAGGTCACGACCACCGCGCCGTCCGCGGTGGCTTCTTCGATCGTCTCGGCGCCGGGGTGGCTCTCGGGGTCCCACATCAGGATCTGCGGGCTCCAGGTGAGCTGAGAGGCGACGGCCACGGTCGGCTGGTCGGCCGCCGCGACGATCGCCGCATCCGTGTTCACCGCACCGATCAGGATGTCGGTGTCGAGGTACATGAGGGCGGGCACCGGCTGGAAGTTGACGTTCGGACCGCCGGGGCGCACCTCGATGTCGACGCCCGTGTCGACGCCCTGCGCGACGAGCGAGCCCGTCACGGTCTTCGCGTCGGTGTCGACCGTGTAGTCGTCGCCGACGAGAGCGTACATCGCACCGTGCTCGGCCTCGGGCTGCCAGTCCTGCTGCATCACCACCGTGGCGGGGCAGACGTCGGAGAGGTCGAGGGCGCTGCCGGCATCGGCGGCGGGCGCCGAGGTTCCGGCGCGGGAGGCCGCGGGTTCGGATGCGCCCGAGCACGCCGCCAGGCTCACGGCGACGGACAGGACGACACCGGCGGCGAGAGCGGGTCGCAGGCGAGGGGAGACGGGAATGGTCGACACGGGTTCCTCCAGAGGATGGGTTCGGGTGGAGCGCGGGCGGGGCAGGTCTGTGGGACGGGTCAGCGGTTCTTCCAGCCGAACAGGCGACCGACGATCGCCCGGTCGAGCGCGGCGAAGACGGAGAACACGATGACGCCGAAGATCGCGGTGAAGATGATCGCGAGGAAGAGCGACTCCATGTTCAGACGCAGCGTGTAGGTACGCAGGAGCCCTCCGATCCCCTGCGACCCCTGCTGGAAGAAGAAGTCGCCGACGATCGCGCCGATCACGGAGAGGCCGGCGGCGTTGCGCAGACCGGTGAAGATGGCGGGCAGTGCGGCGGGCAGCTGCAGCTTCGTGAGTCGTTGCCAGCGCGACGCCTTGTTGAGAGTGAAGAGATCGTGGGCCGACGGCTCCGCGGACTGCAGGCCGAACAGTGTGTTCGAGATCATCGGGAAGATCGCGATGATCACGCATACGACGATGCGGGCGGGGATGCCGTACCCCATCCAGATGCCGATGAGAGGTGTCAGTGCGAGGATCGGGATCGTCTGCAGGATGACCGCATACGGATACAGCACCCGCTCGGCGATCCGCCACTGCGACATCAGGATCGCCCAGCCCATCCCGAGGACGACGGCGATCGCGAGTCCGATCAGGGCCACACCCGTCGTCTGACCGAGCGCCGCCAGCATCGGCGTGATGACCTGGGGATTGCCCAGGGTCTCGGTGAACACCTGATGCGGCGGCGGCAGCAGGAACCGGCGGCTCTCGGAGAGCAGGAGGTAGGACACCGCGTACCAGACGATCAGGATGCCCACGATCGCGAGCACGATCGGCAGCACGCGGGACCCCGTCGCACTGGCCGCCCGCGAGAACGAGCCACCCGTGCGAACCGGACCGATCGGCGGCGGGGTCGTCGCCGTGGTCGGCGGGTCGATCAGCGTCTTCTCGCTCACGAGTGCTCCTCCAGCATCCTCGAGATGTGCCCGGCGATCCGTCCGAACTCCGGTTCGTAGCGCAGCTCGGGCGGTCGCGGATACGACCAGGGCAGCTCGATGTCGTCGACGATCCGGCCGGGTCGCCCGCTCATCACGAGCACACGGCTGGAGAGGTAGACCGCCTCCGAGATGGAATGCGTGATGAACATCGCCGCGAACTGCTTGAGCTGGAAGAGGCGCTGCAGCTCGGTCTGCATCTTCAGACGGGTGATCTCGTCGAGGGCACCGAAGGGCTCGTCGAACAGCGCCAACTGCGGCTCTGCGACGAGCGCGCGGGCGATCGACACCCGCATCCGCATCCCTCCCGACAGCTGACGCGGATGCTGCCTCTCGAAGCCCCCGAGACCGACCAGGTCGAGCACCTCGCGAGCCCGGCGGGCGCGCTCGGCGGCACCGAGGCCGGCGAGCTCCCCGACGAGCTCGACGTTCTTCTGCGCGCTCCGCCACTCCAGCAGCGTGGGATCCTGGAACACGAAACTCGTGACCGCCGCGTCGACG
The DNA here is from genome assembly GCF_040685095.1 of Microbacterium sp. NPDC089189. Lineage (NCBI taxonomy): Bacteria > Bacillati > Actinomycetota > Actinomycetes > Micrococcales > Microbacteriaceae > Microbacterium > Microbacterium sp. NPDC089189. Next base: position 91,067 of record NZ_JBFBHG010000009.1, on the reverse strand, counting down.
TCGAGCGTTCCGTGGCTGATGGTCTCGAGCCCCGACGCCAGGCGCAGGAGCGTCGACTTGCCGCAGCCGGACGGCCCGACGACGGACACGAACTCGCCACGGGACACCGTCAACGACACCCCCGCGAGCGCGCGCGTTCCGGTGGTGAAGTCCTTCGTGACGTCGCTCAGGCGCAACGTGGGCTCGGTGAGCGTCGCACTCATGCCTGCACCGCCTTTCTCTCTCGCTGGGGGGCTGCGCTCCGATGCCCGGGAACGGGCACCGCGGTGGTGCGTGTGCGGCGTGTCGCCACGACGCGTCCGGCCCGGACCACGACGCGATCCGGCGCGCGCTCCGCGAGAGCCGCCGCGACCGAGTCGCCGCGCACGAGCACCAGATCGGCGACGTCGCCGACGGCTCCCCTCGCGGGCGGCAGGCCGAGCAGCCCGCGTCCGGACGCGATCACGTCCCATGCGGTCCGTGGCGCGAGGTGCCCCGCGATCACGAGAGACGCCGCGACGTCGACCATGTCGCCGTTGCCGAGCGGGTTGAACGGATCCTGGACGTTGTCGCCTCCCGCGGCGAGCACGACGCCGGCGTCCAGGATCGCGCGCAACGGCGGGATCGCCCGCGGGGTCGAGACCGGATGCTGCCACCCCTGCAGGTAGAGATTGGTCAACGGGTTGACGATGATGCTGACGCCCGCCTCCGCGGCCGCATCCAACGCCGCGGCCAGGCGCGCCGGCGGCTGGACGGCGAGGCTCACGCAGTGACCCGCCGACCGGGTCATGTGGGCCGGCCAGTGCCGCGTGCGCGCGGCGAGGTCGAGCAGGTCGAGCGAATCGGGGTTGAGCGTCTCGTCCGTGTGCAGGTCGATGCCGATCCCGGCTGCCTCCGCCAGGGCCGCGGCGCGGTCGATCTCGCGACGCGGGTCGTCGCTCAAGTGAGGTGCGGCTCCCACGAGGTCGACGCCGAGGGCGATGGCCTCTCGCACGAGACCGTCGTCGTGGAGTTGTCCGTGCATCGCGACGATCTGCACGTCGACGAGACCGCGGTAGTCCTCACGTGCGCCGAGCACGGCGCGCATGCCTCGCAGCGGGTCCGCGCCCTCGTGATAGTTCACGTGCGTGCGGATCGTCGTGACGCCCGCGCGGAGGGCCGCGTCCAGCTGGCGACGCGCGTGCACGGCGATCTGCTGCTCGGAGAGCGTCGCCCCGAAATCCCGCCAGCACGCGACGGCGTCCTCGAGCGACCCCTCCGGCTCCCCGGCGAGACTCCAGGTGTAGGCCTTGTCGATGTGCGCGTGCAGGTCGGCGGCCGGAGGAAGCAGCAGCCACCCGGAGGCGTCCGCGTCGGCTCCCGGTCGCGGCGCGTCGTCCGGGGCGACGATCCGGCCGTCGGCGATGTGCACCGTCGCGGTCGTGCCGTCGGCGAGCGTCACGCCGCTCAGGCGCGCCAGCGGCGCTCCGGCCTCGAGATCCTCGGGATGGGTGCTCACAACCCTGCCTTCCTGAGCGGATGTGCGGTGCGTCCTGTTGGCGTGGCCAACAATTGATGTGGCAACATTCAACGCGCAGCGTGTTTCGGCGGTCGACGGTCCCTGTTGCCGTGCTGTTAACGCATTTCGTCGTCCGCGCGTCGGGCGATCTGCCGCGATGAGCGTGAATGACCGGAGACGGGGAGGAGAGTTGTGAGCTATTTCAGCGATGTCGAGCGCGACCTGATCGTGACCGGACGCACCGAGCTGGCCGAGGGGATCGTCGCGCTCGACCTGGCGTCCCCGAACGGCCGAGATCTTCCGGCCTGGACGGCCGGTTCCCACGTGGACGTGATCCTCCCCGCCCAGGATCCGCCGAACGGCGATCCGCTCGAGCGCCAGTACTCGCTGTGCGGCGACCCCGCCGCTCGCGGGACCTGGCGCGTCGCGGTGCTGCGGGAGCAGGGGGGACGCGGCGGGTCGGCACGGATCCACGACGAGGTCGCCGTCGGGCAGCGGGTGCGCGTACGCGGCCCCCGCAACCACTTCGCCTTCACACCCGCGCCGGGTACCCGCTACCGGTTCGTCGCCGGCGGCATCGGCATCACCGCGATCCGCAGCATGGTGGCGTCGGCGGAGGCCGCCGGCGTCGACTGGCGGCTCGACTACGCCGGGCGGTCGCGTCGCACGATGGCGTTCGTGGATGAGCTCGCCGCCGCGTTCGGCGAGCGAGTCCGGGTGCATGCCGCCGACGAGGGCGCGCGCCTGTCCGCATCCGCCCTGGCCGCGGAGGTCGGGTCGGACGGCGTCGTGTACGCGTGCGGCCCGACGCGACTGCTCGACGCGCTCGAGAGCGCGCTCGCCCCTCGCCGCGACGAGGCGCTGCACGTGGAGCGTTTCGAGGCGAAGGTCTTCGGGGCCCCGGTGTGGACGGAGCCGTTCGAGGTGGAGCTGGTGGGAAGCGGCGACGTCGTCAGCGTGGCGCCGGACCAGTCGATCCTCGAAGCGATCCGGCAGCAGTCCCCCGAGACTCTCGTGCTCTCCAGCTGCCGCCGCGGCACGTGCGGAACCTGCGAAGTGCCGGTGCTCGAGGGCGAGGTCGAGCACCGCGACTCGGTGCTCACGCCGGTCGAGCAGGAGCACGGCGACGTCATGATGATCTGCGTCTCGCGCGCAGCCTGCCCGCGCCTCGTCCTCGACCTCTGACAGGCCGTCGGGTCGGCGCGCGACCCGCCTCGGTGACGATCAGGATGCGGGTGACAGCCGGGAACGGAGGGCCGCGACGATGACGTGTTCGTCCTGCGCCACGAGCCGGTAGTCACGGACGACCACGCGTCCGCCGACGACGACGTGCCGGGGTCGCCGACCGGGCGCCGCCCACAGGAGCCCCGCGACAGGATCGGCGACTCCCGCATCCGCCACCCCCGAGACGTCCCAGACGCAGATGTCCGCGCGTGCACCGACCCGCAGATGGCCGAGGTCGGGACGCCCGAGCCCCGCGGCGCCGTCCTCCGTCGCCATCCCCAGCACGGTGCGCGCCGGCAGTTGCGGGCCGACGAGCCCCGAGATCTGCATCGCCAGTCGGGCATCCGCCAGGAGATGCCCGGCGTCGTTGGATCCCCCTCCCGAAGTGCCGAGGCCGACGCGCAGACCCGCGTTCTGCAGCCGGAGCACGGGAGCGATCCCCCAGCCCATGGGCACGTCGCATCCGGGCGCGTGTGTCGCGCTCACCCCCGCGTCCGCGAGGCGGACGATCTCCGCATCCGTCACGTCGCACAGGTGGGCGATCGTGACGTCGGGGGCGAGCCATCCCCATTCCGCCAACAAGTCCAACGGACGTCGGCCGTAGCGCTCCTGCGCGATCTCGGTGTCGACCTGCTCGTTGGCCTGGGTGCGACGGCGCACGCCGTGCCGCGCGGCCACCGCGCCGAGCGCGCGGAAGGTGGCCTCACCGTCGGAGTGGACCCCCGCCGGTCCGACGGCGACCTGCCGCATCCCGTCCGCCGAGACACCCCCGATGTGCCCCCCGGACAGGAGATCCTCGATGATGGCGTCGGCACTGTCCGCCGCCAGACCTGGATCGTCGCGCGCCGATCCACGGACGAAGACGAGGCGCGCACCGAGAGACGCGGCCGCGTCAGCCACTGAGCGGGCGATGTCGACCGTGTCGCCGACGGGATCGGCGGAATCGGCCGCGGCAGGCCAGTTGAGCTGATGGTCGGCGACGGTGGTGACCCCGGAGAGAAGTGACTCGGCCACTCCCACCGACGCCGTCGCTCGCGTGAGCGACGGGTCTATACCGGCCGTCGCATATGCGCCGGCCATTACCGGCAGCCAGTCGCGCATGGGCGCGCCCCGCGTGCCGGGAAGCGTCCGGAACCCGCTCTGGAGCAGGTGATGGTGCGCGTTGACGAGTCCCGCCGTCACGACGCAGCCGCTCACGTCGAGGCGCTCTGCATCCGCCGACGGCACGTCGGACACGCGTCCATCCGATCCGACCGACAGCGTCCCGGCGCGTTCGGTTCGGGTGTCGATGAGGATGCGCTCGGCACCGGTGAGGGTCAGCATCCTCCGTTGATACCACGCGGCGCCCACCGGGCGCAGCGCCGGCTCAGGATGCCGCGCGCTCGGCCGCTTCGACCACGTTCATCATGAGCAGGGCGACGGTCATCGGTCCGACGCCGCCGGGGTTGGGCGAGAGCCAGCCCGCCACCTCGGCCACCGCGGGATCCACGTCGCCGTAGACCTTCTGCGTCCCCGAGACGGGGTCGTCCTCGCGCGTGACGCCGACATCGAGCACGGCCGCACCCGGCTTGACGTCCTCCGCCCGTACCAGGTGCTTGACGCCGGCCGCGGCAACGATCACGTCGGCCTGACGCAGGTACTGCGACATGTCGCGGGTGCCCGTGTGCGTCAGCGTGACGGTGGCGTTGACGTCCCGCCGCGTGAGCAGCAGGCCGATCGAACGCCCGATCGTGACGCCCCGGCCCACCACGACGACGTGCTTGCCGCGCAGGTCGTAGCCGTTCCGCTGCAGGAGCTCGATCACTCCGCGCGGCGTGCACGGCAGCGGTGAGGTGATCGGGGCGTTGACGTTCAGGACGAGGCGGCCGAGGTTCGTGGGGTGCAGGCCGTCCGCATCCTTGTCGGGATCGATCCGCTCCAGGATCGCGTCGGTGTCGAGATGCTTCGGCAACGGCAGCTGCACGATGTAGCCGTGGCAGGACGGGTCGGCGTTCAGCTCGTCGATCAGCGCCTCGACGTCGGCCTGCGTGGCGTCGGCCGGGAGTTCGCGCTGGATCGAGTTCATCCCGATCGCCTCCGACTGGCGGTGCTTCATCCCGACGTAGAGCTGGGACGCCGGGTCGGCGCCCACGAGCACGGTCGCGATCCCGGGCGTGATGCCCTTCTCGGCGAGCGCGGCCACGCGGACGCGGAGCTCCTCCTTGATGGACGCGGCGGTCGCCTTGCCGTCGAGCTTCTGAGCGGTCATGTCGCTGTCTTCCTCACGTCGTCGTGGTTCGGTGGTGTCGATCCGCGAGACTGCGGTTCGGCGCCGAGACAGTGGCTTAAACCCACCGTCTCGGCGCGAAACTACTGTCTCGCGGGTGATGCGGGGTTACTGGTTCAGGCCGGGGTACAGCGGGAACGCCGCCGTCAGTGCGGCGACGCGGGTGCGCAGCGCCTCGACGTCGGCACCGGGCAGCAGCGCGAGCGCGATGATATCGGCGACCTCGGCGAACTCGGCGTCGCCGAATCCGCGCGTGGCGAGGGCGGGCGTGCCGATGCGGAGACCCGAGGTGACCATCGGCGGACGCGGGTCGTTGGGCACCGAGTTGCGGTTGACCGTGATGCGGATCTCGTGCAGCAGGTCTTCGGCCTGCTTGCCGTCGATCTCGGCGTCGCGGAGGTCGACGAGCACGAGGTGGACATCCGTGCCGCCCGAGCGCAGCGTGATGCCGGCGTCCGCCACATCCTTCTGCGACAGGCGCTCGGCGAGCAGGGCCGCGCCGCGGACCGTGCGCTCCTGGCGCTCCTTGAACTCGGGCGTGGCGGCCAGCTTGAAGGCGGTCGCCTTGGCGGCGATCACGTGCATCAGCGGGCCGCCCTGCTGACCCGGGAACACGGCGGAGTTGATCTTCTTGGCGATGTCGGCGTCGTTCGACAGGATGAAGCCCGACCGCGGTCCGCCGATCGTCTTGTGCACGGTCGAGGAGACGACGTGCGCATGGGGCACCGGGCTCGGGTGCACGCCGGCGGCGACCAGACCCGCGAAGTGCGCCATGTCGACCCAGAGGTAGGCGCCGACCTCGTCGGCGATCGCGCGGAACCGCGCGAAGTCCAGCTGACGCGGGTACGCCGACCAGCCGGCGATGATCACGGTGGGCTTGTGCTCCACCGCGAGACGGTGCACCTCGTCCATGTCGACGAGCGAGGTCTCGGGGTCGACGCCGTAGGCGACGATGTCGTAGAGCCGGCCCGAGAAGTTGAGCTTCATGCCGTGCGTCAGGTGGCCGCCGTGATCGAGCGAGAGACCGAGGATGGTGTCGCCGGGGCGCGCGATGGCGTGGAGGACGGCGGCGTTGGCGGAGGCACCCGAATGGGGCTGGACGTTCGCGAACTGCGCGCCGAACAGCGACTTCGCGCGCTCGATCGCGAGCTCCTCGGCGACGTCGACCTCTTCGCAGCCGCCGTAGTAGCGGCGTCCGGGGTACCCCTCGGCGTACTTGTTGGTCAGCACCGAGCCCTGCGACTGCAGCACCGACACGGGCACGAAGTTCTCGGAGGCGATCATCTCGAGATAGCCGCGCTGGCGGTCGAGCTCGCGCTCGAGCACCTGGGCGATCTCGGGATCGACCTCGGAAAGAGGGGCGTTGAAGTACGGGTCGGTCATGACTCTCCTTGACGACGGCTCGGATGAAGAAGGTCCCGCATCGGCCCAGGCGTACGGCCGAATACCGTGTCGATCGCTCCCCGGTGGTGGCCCACCTCAACGCCAGTCGCGACGCATCGAGCATAGCGGATGCGGGGCGCCCTGCATCCGCCGTCCGCCCGAGACGGTGCGGCGCGGAGACGGGTTTGTTAAGGTTCCTTACATGAGGCACGGCCTGGTTCCCGTTCCCCGCTCGCAGCGCGACGACGACGACTCCGGCGGCCTCCTCCTCCGCGCCCCGATCCGCCTCACCGGCCCCGTCGATGCGGTCGCCCTTCTGCGCGAGGGCATCGCCCGCCGCACCGGGCTGCCGCTCGATCAGACCCCCGTCGACACCGCCCCCGAGGTCTCGTTGCGCGTGGATCGCGGTGGGGCCCCGGAGTCCTACCGCCTGCACGTCTCGCCCGCGGGCGCCGACGTCGTCGGTGCGGACGCGGCGGGTCTCTTCTACGGCACCCGCAGCCTGCTGCAACTGCTCACCGAGACCCCCGCGGGATGGATGTGGCCGGCCGTCGACATCGACGACGCTCCGCGCTTCGCGCACCGGGGCCTGATGCTCGACGTCGCCCGCCACTTCTTCCCGGTCGACGTCGTGGAACGCCTCATCGAGCGCGCCGCCGCGCTGAAGCTGAACGTGCTGCACCTGCATCTGAGCGACGATCAGGGCTGGCGCCTCGCGCTCGATCGCCGGCCCGATCTCAGCGCGCGGGCCTCGCAGACCGCGGCGCTCGGCGACGCGGGCGGCTTCTACACCCGCGCCGCGTGGGACCGCCTTCTCGCCTGCGCCGCCGCGCACCACATGACCGTCATCCCCGAGATCGACGTGCCCGGCCACACGCACGCCGTGACCCTGGCCTACCCGGAGGTGACGCGCGCGCCCGTCATCACTCCCGAGGTCGCGGAGACGATCGCCGCGTTCGGGGGCGGGACGCCCGTGACCGGCGAGCCGTACACCGGCTTCGCCGTCGGCTTCTCGTCGCTGCGCATCGGCGAGACGACGACGAGCGACTTCCTCGCCGACGTCTTCGGCGAACTCGCCTCGCTCACCCCCGGGCCCTGGCTGCACGTGGGCGGCGACGAGGCGCTCGGCACCTCATCCGCCGACTACGCGGTCTTCATCGCCGAGGTCACGCGCCTGGTCAGGGGCCTCGGCAAGACGCCGATCGCCTGGCACGAAGCCGGCGGCGTCGCCGACATCGCGCCCGGGACGATCGGGCAGTACTGGGGGTTCGTCTCACCCCGCGACGGGATGGACGAGAAGGCGCGCGGTTTCGTCCGGGCCGGTGGGCGCCTCATCCTCTCCCCCGCCGACGCGATCTACCTCGACATGAAGTACGACGCCCGAACGCCCCTGGGGCTCACCTGGGCGGACGGCCCCACCCCGCTCGAGCGGGCGTACGACTGGGAGCCGACCGCGATCATCGACGGCATCGAGGAGAGCGACATCCTGGGAGTCGAGGCGGCGGTGTGGACCGAGACGATCCGTACCGAACAGGACCTCGAGGCGATGGTGTTCCCCCGCCTCGCGGCCGCCGCCGAGATCGCCTGGTCGCCCGCGGCGGCTCTCGACTGGCCCGGGTTCCGCGAGCGCCTGGCGGTGCTCGCCGCCGGATGGGACGCGGCGGGCGTGGCCTACACGCGCGCCGACGGCGTCGCCTGGATCACCCCGTGAGCGTCCTCATCCACTCCGCCCGGCTCGTGTCGGCGGGGCGCGACGACGCCGACGGCTGGGTGCTCCTCACGCCCGCGGGCATCGGAGCGCGCGGCACCGGCCCCACGTGGCGTTCCGTCGCCGCCGACCTCGTGATCGACGCGGTGGATGCGGCCGGGCCCGGCGCCCTGCTGACGCCCGGCTTCATCGACCTCCACGGACACGGCGGTGCGGGCGGGTCGTACGACGACGGGCCCGCGGCGATCCGCGCGGCCCGCGCGATGCACCGCGCGCACGGCACGACGCGCGCCGTGCTCTCGCTGGTCACGGCGCCGCTGGAGGAGATGGCGCGCCGCGCCGCTCTGGTCGCCGAGATGACCCGCGCGGGCGAGGGGGTGCTCGGATCGCACCTCGAGGGCCCGTTCCTCGATGCGGGCCACAAGGGCGCGCACGCGTCGGCGCTTCTGCAGCCGCCGAGCCCCGCAGCCATCGAGCGCCTGATCGAGGCCGGCGCCGGCACCGTGCGGCAGATCACGCTGGCGCCGGACGCTCCCGGCGGGCTCGACGCGGTCCGGCAGGTCGTGGCGGCGGGGATCGTCGCCGCCGTCGGCCACACGGGCGCGGACCGCGACCTCGCCGCCGCCGCGTTCGACGCGGGAGCGACCGTGCTGACGCACGCGTTCAACGCGATGCCGGGCCTCCACCACCGCGCGCCGGGCCCGGTGGGGGCCGCGCTGTCCGATGAGCGCGTAGTGCTCGAGCTGATCGCCGACGGCGTGCACCTGCATCCCGACATCGTGCGCATCGCCGCCGCCGCCGCCCCCGGGCGCATCGCTCTGGTCACCGACGCGATGGCCGCGGCCGGCGCGAGCGACGGCGACTACACGATCGGGGCGCTCGCCGTGACCGTCCGGGACGGGGTCGCGCGTCTCACCGGCACCGACACGATCGCCGGCTCCACGCTCACCCAGGACACCGCCCTGCGGACGACCGTGGCCGCCGGCGTGCCGCTGCCCGCCGCGGTCGACGCACTCACCCGCACACCCGCCCGCGTGCTGGCGCGCGCCGATCTCGGTCGCCTGGAGGTGGGCGCCGTCGCCGACGCGGTGCTGCTGCGCGCTGACCTCACCGTGGCCCGCGTATGGGTCGACGGCCGCACGGTCTGAGGCGGAGGATGCGGGCGGATGCGGCTCGTAGAATGGAAGCCGTGACCGACCCGACCCCCGCCGCGCCTGCGGCCGCCGCCCCGCTGCCCGCGGGCACGCGCCCCGCGCTCACCGCTCTGGATGTGGTGGCGTTCCTGTGCGAGATCGGCGGTATCGCCGCCCTCGCCATCTGGGGCTTCGCGACCTGGCCGTTCCCGTGGAACCTGGTCGTCGGCATCCTCACGCCGGTCGCCGCCATCGTCCTGTGGGCGCTCTTCGTCTCACCGCGCGCCGTCCTGGCGGTGCACCCCTTCGTCCGCGCGGTCGCCGAGCTGCTCGTCTACGCCGGCGCGACCGCCGCGCTGTGGGCGCTCGGACTCACCTGGGTGGGCATCGCCTACGCGGTCGTCGCGATCACCGTGGGCCTGGTCGTGGGACGCCGCCGGCTCGCATGAACGACGCCGCGACGCTGGCCCGCCTCCGTGCGGAGCTGGGCGATCGTGTCGACACCTCCCCCACAGCGCTCGCGGCCGCCCGCGCCGACAAGTCCGGTCACGCGTCCGAGGGCCACCCTCTCGCCGTCGTCTCCGCGATGGATGTCTCGGATGTGCAGACGGTGCTGCGTATCGCGCACGCCACCGGCACGCCCGTCGTCACGCGGGGAGCCGGGACCGGACTCGCGGGCGGCGCGAACGCGGGATCCGGCGAGATCGCGCTGTCGATGGCGCGCATGGACCGCGTGCTCGAAGTGCGTCCCGACGACCTCCTGGCCGTGGTCGAACCCGGCGTGATCAACGCCGACCTGGGCGCCGCCCTCGCCGCACACGGACTGTGGTGGGCACCCGATCCGGCCAGCCGCGCGATCTCAACCGTGGGCGGGAACATCGCCACCGGCGCGGGCGGCCTGCTCTGCGCCAAGTACGGCGTGGTGCGCGACGCGGTCCTGGGTGTCGACGTGGTGCTCGCCGACGGCGAGCTCGTGCGGTTCGGGCATCGCAGCGTCAAGGGCGTGACCGGCTACGACCTCACGTCGCTCATGATCGGTTCCGAGGGGACGCTCGGCGTGGTCGTGGGCGCCACCCTGAAACTCCGCCGCCTCGTCGCCGGGGAGGTATGCACCGTCACCGGTCGCTTCGACGACGTGCGGGCGGCGGCCGCCGGATCCGCCGCCGTGACCGCGGCGGGCGTGCAGCCCGCCATCATGGAGCTGATGGATGCGGCCAGTCTCGCCGCCGTGGCCGCACTCCTCGAGCTGCCCCCACCCGTCGCGGGCTCCGCGCTGCTCACCGTGCAGACGGACGGACCGGCGGCGGCGGGCGAGGCCGACGCGATCGCCGGGATCCTCGCGGGCCTCGGTGCCGACGTCGCCCTCACCCACGACCGCGCCGAGGGCGAGGAGCTGCTGCGCATCCGTCGGTCGATGCACCCGGCGATGGAACGGCTGGGCACGACCCTCATCGAGGACGTGTCGGTGCCGCGCTCGGCGCTCGCGGCGATGTTCGCCGAGATCGCGCGCATCGAGGCCGACTACGGCCTGACCATCCCCACCGTGGCGCACGCGGGCGACGGCAACCTGCATCCCAACTTCGTGTTCGCCGGTGCCGAGGTGCCCGACATCGTGTGGCGCGCGGCGGACGACCTGTTCCGCTCGGCGCTCCGCCTGGGCGGAACCCTGACGGGCGAGCACGGCATCGGGGTGCTCAAGCGTCAGTGGCTGGCCGAGGAGCTCGGGGCACCGCAGTGGGAACTGCAGCGCCGCATCAAAGCGGCCTTCGACCCGAGCGGCATCCTCAATCCGGGCAAGGTCTTCGCCGTCTGAGCCTCGTTCGCCCGTCGCGACGTCTCAGAGCCCCTGCCAGTCGGGCTTGTCGGCCCACGTGTCGCGGTAGTAGTCGAGCAGGCGCAGCCGGCTCGCGGCGGCCTCGTCGACCACGACGGTGACGTGCGGGTGCAACTGCACGGCGGATGCGGGCAGCATCGCCGTCACCGGTCCTTCGAGAGCGGCCGCGACGGCGTCGGCCTTCTGCGCGCCGAACGCGAGGAGGACCAGGTGGCGTGCCCGCGCGATCGTGCCCAGACCCTGGGTGATGCAGTGACGCGGGACGTCGTCGATCGACGCGAAGAAGCGGGCGTTGTCGCGCCGGGTCTGCGCCGTTAAGGTCTTCACCCGCGTCCGCGAGGCGAACGACGAGCCCGGCTCGTTGAAGCCGATGTGCCCGTCCGTGCCGATCCCGAGGATCTGCAGGTCGATGCCGCCCGCCGCGTCGATGTCGCGCTCGTACTGCTCGCCCGCATCGGCGATCCCCGCGAGCGACCCGTCGGGCACGCGCACACGGTCGGGGTCGAGGCCGAGGGGGACGATCACCTCGCGCGCGATGACCGAGCGGTAGCTCTCGGGATGGGCGGGGTCCAGGCCGACGTACTCGTCGAGCGCGAACCCGCGCACCCGCGACACGTCGACGCCGGCGAGGCGCGGACGCAGCGCCTCGTAGACCGGCGTGGGGGTGGAGCCGGTCGCGAGTCCGAGGACGGCATCGGGACGCCGTGCGATGAGCCGCACGATCTCGTCCGCGACGAGCGCCCCGGCGTCCTCCTTCGCGTCGACCACGACGACTTCAGCCATGAACGTCCACCTCCTCGTTCGTCCGGGTGCCCCCGATGAGAGCCGCGCCGAGCGCCGCGGCCGATGACCCGGCGGGCAGCACCCGCACACGTGCCGACAGGTCGAGCGACCGCAGGAACGGCGACCCGGCCGCGCCCGCGTCCAGGCGATCGCGCACCGCCGGCAGGAACCGGTCGGCGAGCGCCGTGAGCCCGCCGCCCAGCACGACGACGTCGACGTCGACCGTGAGCACCAGGATGCGCACCGCGGCGGCGATCGCCGCCACGAGGTCGCCGCGCAGACGCACGGCGTGCGCGTCCCCGGCGTCCGCGGCGTCGAAGATGTCGCGCACGGGCAGCGCACCGCCGCGCCCCCATCGACGCGCGAGGGCAGCACCGCCCGCGAACGCCTCGATGCATCCCCGGCCGCCGCAGCGGCACTCCGGCCCCTCCGGATCGATCGGGATGTGGCCCACCTCGCCCGCAGTCCCCCGCGCGCCCCGCCAGACGGAGCCGTCGACGACGATGCCCGCAGCGATCCCCGTCCCGAGGTTGAGGTAGGCGAGCGACGCGATCCCCGGCTCGAGTGCCGCGGCGCCCACCGCCGCCGTCTTCACGTCGTTCTCGACGCGCACCGGGAGCCCCAGGACGGGCTCGAGCGCCCCCTGCGCGTCGAACTCGGTGACCCCGAGGTTGAGGGCGTGGGTCACGGTGCCGCTGCCCGGGCGCACCTGGCCCGGCATGCCGAGGCCCACGCTGCGGAACGACGACGCGTCGATCCCGGGGTGCGCGGCGAGGTCGGCGAGCGCGTCGGCGGCGGTGCGCACGACGCCCGCCGGGCCCCACAGGGTCGGCCGCCGGACGCTGCCGACCACGACCCCGCGATCGTCGATCGCGACGGCGTCGGTCTTGGTGCCGCCCACATCCAATCCCACTCTCATCGCCGCGTCATCCCTTCACCGCGCCCGAGACCAGCCCGCCGGTCATGCGCTGCTGCACGATCAGGAAGAACACGACCACGGGGACGGCCATGAGCGTCGATGCGGCCATGACGACCGACCAGTCGGTGGCCTTGGTCACCTGCACGAACGCGCGCAACCAGATGGGGAGGGTCTGCGGGTCGGGGCGGGTGAGGATCACGAGGGCGAAGACGAACTCGTTCCACGCCTGGATGAACGCGAAGACGCCGGTGGCGACCAGCCCGGGGGCGAGGAGCGGGAACGTGATCCGCCAGAACGCGCCGGTGCGACTGCATCCGTCGATCATCGCGGCTTCCTCGAGTTCGGCGGGGATGCCGTTCACGAAGCCGCGCAGGGTCCAGATCGTGAACGGCAGCACGATCGCGATGTAGACGAGGCTGAGGCCGGCCACCGTGTTGACGAGCGCCCATCCGTCGAGCACCCGGAACGTCGAGATGATCATCGCCTCGGCCGGGATCATCTGGATGACGAGGATGGCGACGATGAAGCCGCGGCGGCTGCGGAACCGGTAGCGCGACACCGCGACGGCGGCGAGGAACGCGAACAGCAGCGCCACCACCAGCGTGATGAGCGTGACGGTCAGCGACGTCCCCAGGGCGCCGAGGAACCCGCCCTCGCCGAGCGCCGTGACGTAGTTGCGCAGCGTGAACTGATCGGGCCACAGGTGGGGAGTCGACGTGCGGACGGCGGACGCCGGCAGCAGCGACGTGTTCACCATCCAGTAGACGGGGAACACCGAGCAGACGATGACGACCAGAGCAGCGGCGTTGAGGGCCGCGCGGCCGGTCCGGGTGCGCGCGCGGGCGGTCATGCGGCGTCCTCCCTCAGCATGGAGCGGATGTAGTAGCCGGCGATGAGCAGCATGATCACGACGAGGATCACCGAGATCGCGCCGCCCGCACCGAGGTCTCCCGAGGCCATCGACACGCTGTAGATGTAGACGCCGATGGTGTTGGTGTCGGCACGGACCCCGCCGATGGTCTGCAGCGCGTAGATCTGGGCGAACACGCGCAGATCCCAGATGATCTGCAGGATCAGCAGCACCATGAGGATCGAGCGGAGGTAGGGGAAGAGGATGAAGCGGAACCGCGCGAACGCTCCCGCGCCGTCGAGCGCGGATGCCTCGAGCACCTCGTCGGGCACCTGTGACAACCCCGCGTAGACCGAGAACGCCACGAACGGGATCGCACCCCAGGTGATCACGATGGCCGCGACGGCGAAGAAGCTGAGCGGGTCGATGAGCCAGCTGTGCCCCGTCCAGTCCGTGCCCGTCAGCGCGGTCAGGGCGTAGTTGACCAGTCCGTACTGGGTGTCGAAGATCCAGCCCCAGACGATCGTCGCGGTGAGCGCCGGCATCGCCCAGGCCAGCAGGAGGGCGATCGAGACGGCGGTGCGCATGGCGGAGCCGAGCTTGGTCATCAGCAGCGCCACGAGCACGCCCAGCACCATGGTCGCCGTCACGCAGACGAGGCAGAGCACGATGCTCCGTGTGAGGACCCGCCAGAACTCGGGGTCGCCGAGCACCGCCAGGTAGTTGTCGAGACCGACGAACGAGGGCGCGGCGCCGAAGATCTGCGCGCGTCCGAACTCCTGGAACGACATGACGACCATCTGCACGATCGGCCATCCGATGAAGACGGCCAGCATGACGATGGCGGGCGCCAGCAGCAGGAACGGGGTGGCGGACGGGCGGCGGCGCCGCGGGAGCGGCGGGGCGGATGCGGCGGGAACGACGAAGGCCTCCCCACACCGTGGGGAGGCCTTCGGAGAAAGCGATATACGCGGAAGCGTGTGCCTTAGCGGCGGAGCCCCAGGCGCTCGATCAGCGAGCGGTAGCGCGCGATGTCGATGTCCTGGAGGTAGCCGAGCAGACGGCGACGCTGACCCACCATGAGGAACAGACCACGACGCGAGTGGTGGTCGTGCTTGTGCTCCTTCAGGTGCTCGGTCAGGTCCTTGATGCGCTGCGTCAGCATCGCAACCTGCACCTCGGGGGATCCGGTGTCACCGGGGTGCGTCGCGTACTCTTCGATGATCGCCTTCTTGGCGTCCTGCTCAAGTGCCATAGATTCGATCCCCTCTCTGCTTGTTGCGCGGCGCCCTCCGCCTGATGCGTGGGCTCTCTTTATCCGCGGCCGATCCAACGGCAACCGCACAAGTCTACCAGCCGCGGTGCCTCGCGGCGACCGCGCGTCCGCCCCGCACCGCGCCGGCCGCACGACGACATCGGACGGCCAGCCGTCGGCGGTTTCCGGACGTCGTTGTCGCCGGGGGCGGGATGGCGATCCGGGCAGAACTAGAGTCGCTCCGTGTCCTCCCTCCCCCGGCCCGCCGACGTCGCGGCGCGATCGTCGACGATCGCCGTCCAGTTCGTCCTGACCGGCGTCATCTGGGGGTCGAGCTTCCTCTTCATGAAGATCGCGCTGACCGGGATCTCCCCCGCGCAGGTCGTCTGGTCGCGGCTGACGCTCGGGGCGATCACGCTCGGCATCTTCGTGGCGCTCCGGCGCGACCCGCTGCCGCGACGGCTCGTCGTCTGGCTGCACATGAGCGTGCTCGCCCTGACGTTCTGCGTGATCCCGTTCCTGCTGTTCTCGTGGGCGCAGCAGCACGTCACGTCCGGGCTCGCCAGCATCTACAACGCGACGACGCCGATCATGACGGCGGTGATGGCGTGGGCGGTCTTCCGGGTGGAACGGCTTCGGCTCGTGCAGATCGCGGGGATCCTGGTGGGCGTCCTGGGCGTCATGGTGATCATCGCCCCCTGGCAGGGCCTGGACATGTCGCAGAGCCTCATCGCCCAGCTCGCCATCCTCGGCGCCACCGTCTGCTACGGCTTCAGCCTCGCGTACATGCGCCGCTTCGTCGCCGATACCGGCATGAGCGCACTCGTCTTCTCGTTCCTCAACATCGGCATCGCCGCCGCCGTGATGGTGGTGCTCACCCCCGTGCTGGCGCTCACGCCGGTGCGTCTGGACGGGGCGATCATCGTCAGCCTCGTCCTGCTGGGCTGCCTCGGCACGGGCGTCGCGTACATCTGGAACCAGAACGTGCTGCGGGCGTGGGGGCCGACGCGGGCCTCGACCGTCACCTACATCACCCCGCTGGTGGGCGTCCTGCTCGGCGTCATCGTGCTGGGCGAGCCCGTCACCTGGAACGAACCGGTGGGAGCCCTCGTGGTCTTCGTCGGGATCCTCCTCGCCCAGAACAGGCTGCGCCTGCGCCGGGCATGACGAAGGGCGGATGCGATCCGCATCCGCCCTTCGGAAGAGTCAGGCCGCGACAGCGCCCTGCAGGTCGAGCTCGATCGTGACGTCCTTGCCCACGAGCACGCCGCCGGTCTCGAGCGCCGCGTTCCAGGTCAGACCGAAGTCCTCGCGGTTGATGACCGTCTTCGCGGTCGCGCCGGCCTTGTAGTTGCCCCACGGGTCGGTGCCGAAGCCGCCGAACTCCAGCTCGAACGTGACGGGCTTGGTGACGTCCTTGATGGTCAGGTCGCCGTCGACGAGGAAGTCGCCCTTCTCGACGCGCACACCGGTCGAGACGAAGGTCATGGTCGGGTAGGTCTCGACGTCGAAGAAGTCGGCCGAGCGGAGGTGGCCGTCGCGGCCCTCGTCCTTGGTGTCGACCGAGGTGACGTCGACGGTGGCCTCGACACGGGCCTCGAGCGGGTTCTCGGGGGCGATGATGGTGGCGCTCTTCACACCGAAGGTGCCGCGCACCTTCGAGATCATCATGTGGCGCACCGAGAAGGTGACCTCGCTGTGCGACGCGTCCAGCGTCCAGGTGCCGGCCTTGTAACCGGGGATCTCGATCGTGGTCTCGCTCATGGTGTCTCCAAGTCTTCGGCCGCGCTTCTCGCGGCATCAGAGACAGTCAACAGGATGATCGGCCGATCCATTCCATCGCATGTAAAAATTCTCGGCGAACACATCACGACGCGACGATGCCCCCGGCGCCGAGCACCGGGGGCATCGCAGGGGATATCGAGGTCAGCCGACCTGCAGCAGGTCGATGATGAAGATGAGGGTCTTGCCGCCGAGGAAGTGGCCACCGGCCGGGCCGTACGCCAGGTGCGGCGGGATGACGAGCTCGCGGCGTCCGCCGACCTTCATGCCCGGGATGCCGTCCTGCCAGCCCTGGATCAGGCCGCGCAGCGGGAACTGGATGCTCTCGCCCCGGCCCCACGACGAGTCGAACTCCTCGCCCGACTCGAACTCGACACCGGCGTAGTGCACGGTGACCGTGTCGCCCGGCTTCGCCTCGTCGCCGTCGCCCACGATGATGTCGCGGATGACGAGATCGGTCGGGGCGGGACCGGCGGGAGCGTCGAACTCGGGCTTGGTGCGGTTGTCAGTCATGTCTCCATCCAAGCACGCCGAGAACGCGTGCGCACGACGCGGGCGCGCACGCGACGGGTCTTGACACGGCACCGCGGGTCGCGCATCCTGGGCTCAGATCAACTCAGCGCTCGGGAGCACGCAGGCATCGCCGCGGCACCGGGCGCTGAGTCTGTGCAGGGGCACTCACCCGAGACGCGCGCCGGGGCGTTCGCGGATGCGTTCGCGCAGCGTGGTGCCGGCGGCAGGCGCGAGCCGGCCGCGCTCGGCCAGCCGAGAGAGCACGAGCTCCCCGAAGCCCTCGACGTCGCGCGTGCCGAAGACCGGCTCGAGCAGGAACCCGTCGAGCCCCGTCTCGGCGGCGAGCCGCTCGACCTCGTCGGCCACGCGGTCGGGGTCGCCGACGACGCGGAAACCCCGCGTGCCGCGGCCCCGCAGTTCGTCGAGGATCTGCCGGACGGTGGGCGCCGGGCGGCCGTCGCCGCCCAGGAAGCGTTCGATGTTGCTCGTCCCCATCTGCCCCACGGCACCGCCCGCCTCGAGCGCCTGCGCGAGGGTCAGGTCGGGGTCGAGAGTCAACAGGTCGATCCCGGTGTTGCCGGCGTAGAGCGCCGCGACGATCTCGTCGGTCTGCATCGCGGAGAACTCGCCCCACAGCCGCTCGGCCTCGTCCTGCGTGTCGGCGACGATCGCGGTGAGCCCCGCCATGATGCGGATCTCGTCGGGATCGCGTCCCGCCTCGGCGGCGAGGCGGCGGATGTCCGCCACCGCGCGGGCGGTCTGTGCGGGTGTCGTCCCCTGCACGAACACACCCTCGGCGTGCGCGGCGGCCAGCGCGCGCCCCGGCGCCGAGGTGCCCGCCTGGAAGATGACCGGCGTGCGCTGGGGCGAGGGCGGCGCACCGAAGTACCCGCGGGAGCGGTAATAACGTCCGTCGACCTCGGTGCGGTGGATGCGAGCCGGGTCGATGTAGACGCCCGCCTCCGCGTCGCGGAGCAGCGCACCGTCCTCCCAGGAGTCCTCCCAGTAGCTCCGCGCGAGCGACACGTACTCGTCGGCCATCGCGTAGCGCACGTCGTGCGGCACCATCTCGGGGTGGCCGAAGAGCTCGGCGACGGCGTTCTGGGATGCGCCGGTGACGACGTTCCAGCCGATGCGCCCGGCGGTCAGATGATCGAGCGTGCTGAACCGCCGGGCCAGGGGCAGCGGGTGGTCCATCCCCGTCGTCGCCGTGACGACGAAGCCGAGTCCCTCGGTCTCACGCGCGAGGACCGGGATCAGCGTCGACGGGTCGAGGCCGGAGAAGTTGATGGCCGCCGAGAGGCTCGCCGCGCTGATGTCGCCGTTCTGCATCGGGTACCCGAAGCCGTCGGCGAAGAAGAGGAAGTCGTACCCGGTGCGGTCCATGATGCGGGCCATGCGCACCCAGCGCTCCGGATCGAGATAGTCCGCAGCATCGCTGAGGGGGTGCGCCCAGCTGAAGGTGCCGCCGACGTGCGGCGCGTACACCTCGAACACGCCGAAATGGAGAGAGGACATGCGGGCTCCCGTCGCTGCTATGAACTGATCGGTTCACGGTAGCGCCCGCGTGTTTCCGCGACGTGACGCGCGGCGTCGGCCGGGGTCAGAGCGCGAACAGCGCCGCGCGGGCGGTGACCGTGCGCTCGAGCAGAGCCCGCTCCTCCGCCGCCGCGCGCGGATCGCGCCCGGAGATGACGCGCTGGCGGGCGGCGGCGAGCGCCGTGGCGTCGGAGATGAAGGTGCGCATGATCGGCACGCGGTCGCCGCGGAGCGTGCGCGCCCACGCGATGGCGGAACGCCGGCCCGCCCCCGTGGCGAGCATGTCGACCTCCTGCGCGGTGAACCAGCCGACGGCGGCGTACTCCCCCAGCCGGGCCCGCGTGAGACGCGCCTCCTCGCGTCGGAGCATCACGATCCCGACGACGAAGACGACGAACAGCGGCACCTGCAGCAGGGCGTAGAGCGCGAAGAAGTCGCCGAGCAGCGCGGAGCCGTTCCAGAGCGCATGCAGCGCGATCGCTCCGACGAGGCCCAGCAGCCACGGACCGAACGCACCGCCGGCGCGCGCGCCGCGCCGGGCGGCGAGGCCCACCGCGAAACCGGTCACGGCGGTGAACATCACGTGCGCGAAGGGCGACAGCATCCCGCGCACGAAGAAGGTGGCCGAGGCGAGTTCGAGGCCGCCCTCGAGGAACGACTGTGCGAAGTACTGGATGTTCTCGGTGAAGGCGAACCCCGCGCCGATGAGCCCGCCGTAGACGATGCCGTCGACCGGCCCGTCGAAGAAGCGGCGGGCTGCGGCGAAGATCAGCAGCACACCGAGCCCCTTCGCGACCTCCTCGACGATCGGAGCCTGCACGACCGACTGCAGGAACTCCGCCCAGGGCGCGGTGCTGCGTCCCACGCTGAGCACGATCAGCAGATCGACTCCCAGCGCGACGGCGACCGACACGATCGCCCCCCAGCCCAGAGCGATGATCACGAGCCCCCGGGGCTCCGGCTCCCACCGGTCGACCAGACGCAGCGCCCACAGGACGCCCGCGAGGGGCACGAGGGCGAGCACCGCGCCGAGGATGGAGGCGGCGGGCCCGATGGCCCTCAGGAAGTACCCCACGAGGACGACCAGGAGCACCACGAGGAGGGCTCCCACCCAGATGTACAGCCCCCACGCGCGCTTCAGTGCGGGCGGCACGGGGGCCTGCGCGACGGCGGGGGCCGCGATTACGGATGGCGCGGCGTGCGCGGGTTGCGCGAGCGTCGAATCGAACCCGGGGGGCGTGGTGGAGGGGCGGTGGCGCGCGGGGTCACCCGGGGAACTCATAGCGACAGCCTAGGGTCGCACCCCGGTAGCGTGGAGTCATGCGCTTCGCCCATGTGAGCACCGACGCCCATCCGGATCCGCGCCTCGTCATCGTCGACGGCGACCGAGGGGTCTTCGTCGATCGCCTCTTCGAGGGCGCTCCCTCGCAGCTGGAGCCGCTGATCGCCGGGGGCGATGCCCTGCTCGCCCGGGTGCGCGAGGCCGCCGAGGGCCGCGAGGGCGACATCGATCTCGACACCGCCGTGTTCGCGTCCGCCGTCCTCGCTCCGCCCGTCATCATGGCGATCGGCCTGAACTACGCCGCGCACTCCGGGGAACTGGGTCTGAAGACCGACCAGACCCCCACCGTCTTCGTCCTGTGGCCGAACTCGTTGACCGGCCACACCGCGACCACGTCGTGGCCGCGCACGCTCAGCGAGTCCGTCGACTACGAGGCAGAGCTCGGCGTCATCATCGGCACGCCGGCGAAGGATGTGGCCGCCGCCGACGCCCTCGACCACGTCTGGGGGTACACGGTCGTCAACGACATCACGGCCCGCGACATCCAGTTCTCGGAGGCGCAGTGGTCGCGGTGCAAGTCGTTCGATGGCTTCACTCCCACCGGCCCCGTCGTCGTGACCGCCGACGAGATCCCCGACCCGCAGGACCTCCACATCTGGGCCGTCGTCGACGGCCACACGGTGCAGGACGCGTCGACGGGCCAGATGGTGCGCAGCGTCGCGACCCTCATCGCGCACCTGTCGCAGTCGGTCACGCTCCTGCCGGGCACCCTCATCTCGACGGGCAGCCCGGGCGGCGCCGGATACTCGCGCGACCCGCAGATCTTCCTCCGCGACCGCTCCACCGTCACGGTCGGCGTCGACGGCATCGGCGCGTTGACGACCCACTGCCGCATCCTCGACTGAGCGGATGCGGCCGGCCCGTCACTCGGGCTGCGGATGGGCCGTCGTGTCGATGATCGGGATGGCGGCGGTGACCGCCTCGAGTCCCGACAGCCGCGCGGGCGAGAGCTGCTTGGCGACCTCTTCGCGCCCCATGAGCCCGGCCTCCACCACGAGGTCGGCCACATTGCGTCGGGTCAGGAGCGCGGTCTTGGCCAGCGCCGCGGCGGCCGCGTAGCCGATGAACGGCGTCAGGGCGGTGATGACCCCGACGGAGGATCCGACCATCGCACCCAGCCGGTCGCGGTTGGCCGTGATCCCTTCCACGCAGTTGACGCGCAGGGTCCACATGGCCTGACGCATCCAGGTGATCGACTGGAAGATCGAGTGGGCGATGACGGGCTCGAACGCGTTCAGCTGCAGCTGCCCGCCCTCGACGGCCATCGTCACGGTGGTGTCGGCGCCGGCGACGGCGAAGGCGACCTGATTGACGACCTCGGGGATGACCGGGTTGACCTTGCCGGGCATGATGCTGGAGCCGGCCTGCCGCGCCGGGAGGTTGATCTCGCCGAAGCCCGCCTGGGGTCCGCTCGAGAGCAGCCGCAGGTCGTTGCAGATCTTCGACAGCTTGATCGCGTTGCGCTTGAGCGACGACGAGAACGACATGAAGGAGCCGGTGTCGCTCGTGGACTCCACGAGGTCGACCGCCGTCTCGAGGTCGAGCCCCGAGATCTCGCGCAGGTGCCGCAGCACGGCGGCGCCGTAGTCGGGGTGGGTGGTGATGCCGGTGCCGATCGCGGTGGCGCCCATGTTGATCTCGTGCAGCAGGTACGCGTTCTCGCGCAGCCGCATCTGGTCGGCGCCGAGGGTGGAGGCGAAGCCGTGGAACTCCTGGCCGAGCGTCATGGGCACGGCGTCCTGCAGTTGCGTGCGCCCGACCTTCAGCACGTCGCGGAACTCGACGGCCTTGTCGAGGAACGCCTGGCGCAGCAGGCCGAGCTCGTCGAGGAGGCTCCCGAGGCTCAGCGACAGTCCGACCTTGATGGCGGTCGGGTAGACGTCGTTCGTCGACTGGCTGCGATTGGTGTGGTCGATCGGCGACAGGAACGCGTAGTCGCCCTTCGGGCGCCCGGCGAGTTCGAGCGCGATGTTGGTGATCACCTCGTTCGCGTTCATGTTGGTCGAGGTGCCCGCGCCGCCCTGGATCACCCCGACGACGAACTGGTCGTGGTGCCGCCCGGCGATGACCTGCTCGGCCGCGCGGTCGATGAGATCCGCCCGTTCGGCGTCGAGCGCGCCGATCTGGCGGTTCGCCCGCGCAGAGGCCTGCTTGACCATGGCGAGCGCGGTGATCAGCTCGGGGTACACCGAGATGGGGCGTTTGGAGATCGGGAAGTTCTCCAGGGCCCGGGCGGTGTGGATGCCCCAGTAGGCATCGGCGGGGATGGGGAGCTCCCCCAGTGAATCGGTCTCGATACGGGTGCGCGTCTCTGCGTCCTGAACCATGCGTGTGTCCTTGTGGGTCGTCGGCCGGATCCTCCCGAGCCTAGACGGGACTCCGCGCGCGGCGAGTGGCCCTGGCGTACACCGCAGGGCTGTGATCCGCCGACGCGGCGAGTGCCCGCGTCAGCGCGGCGGTTTGCGCGAGAACGCCTCGAGGCGTTCGGACGGCGTGAGCCGCGACATCCGCTCGACCCACTCGGGCGAGAAGAACTCGGCCGTGTCGGCCTCGACCACCGGCACCACGGCCGAGGTGACCGTGTCGTCGTAGACGTGCACCAGATGGAACGACTGGCCCGCATCCATGCCGTTGACCGATTCCGCGGGCCGCGCGAGGTTCATCGTGTAGCACGTGGCCGCGGCGACCGTGACCGGGATGCCGGCGAACGTGCCGGACGTCGAGTAGTGCAGGTGCCCCGCCAGGATGCCCCGCACGTCGGATCCCGCCAGCACCGCCGCCAGGCGCGGCTGATCGCGCAGCTCGAGGATGTCGAAGAACGGGATGTGGCTCGGCAGCGGCGGGTGGTGCATGGCCAGCAGGGTGCCCAGGGGCGCGGGCTCGGCGAGCACGTCGGCCAGCCAGCGCAGCTGCGCGTCGTCGATGTCGCCGTGATGCCACCCGGGCACGCTCGTGTCGAGCACGACGAGGCGGAGGCCGTCGAGGTCGTGCACCGCCGTCACGGGTTCCTCGGTGGGCGCGCCGCCCAGCAGTCCCTCCCGGAGCGCGCCGCGCTCGTCGTGGTTGCCGGCGACCCAGACCAGCGGCGCGCCCCACCGCGCCGCCGCCGGCTCGAGGATGCTCCGGAGCGCGGCGTACGCCTCCGGCTCGCCGAGGTCGGTGAGGTCGCCCGTGCAGACGACGGCATCGGGGCGGATGCGGATGCGATCGATCGCGGCGACGGCGCGCTCCACGCCGCGGCGCGTGTCGTACCGACCACCGAGCGGCGCGTCGCCCGCGAGCAGGTGGGTGTCGCTCAGGTGCACGATCGTGCGGCGGGCCGGCGGATACTGACCGAACGGCGCGGGGGCGTCTCCGTCCGCCGCAGACGTGTCGAAGCTCATGCCCTCAGCCTAGGCCGGGGCCCGGACCCCTCAGTGGCCGACGATGATCAGCAGGAGGCCCGCCAGCACCGCGAGGGCGCAGACGCCGAACGCGGCGTAGGCGCCGACGAGGGCCGCACGGCGCTGGCCGGCAGAGAGCGGGCTGCGCTTGGCCGCCTTCAGGGCGGCCTTCGCCGCCCGCGCACGCTGCTTGTCGGTCATGACGGTGATCGCATCGGTGAACTCGGCGGGGCCGACCACCGGCGCCCGACCCGCGCGCACGAGCAACCGCAGCCCGAGGGCGTAGGACCCCACGACCAGGACGGCGCCCAGGAGAGCCGCGACGAAGACCTGGACGAAGGCCAGCCAGTCGATCGAGATGCCCATCAGCTCCGGCCCCCTTCATCCGCCCCGGTGCGTTCCTTCTCGAGTCGGCGCTGCCGGCGGGTGGGCGGCGGGTTGCGCGTGACCTTGACGGCGCGCCCCGAGTCGGCGACCTCGCTCATCGCATTGCCGGCGTCGACCCGGTCGCGGCGCGACCGCAGGAACAGGAACAGGACGATGGCCACGGCGAGGACGGCGTCGATGAGGATGCCCCACGTTCCCAGCCACGCCACCACGCCAGCGGCGAGCGCTCCCACCAGCCCCGCGGCGGGCAGGGTGAGCAGCCAACCGATGGCGATGCGCCCGACCGTGCCCCAGCGGACGACGGAGCCGCGGCGCCCGAGACCCGATCCGATGACCGAACCGGAGGCCACCTGCGTGGTCGAGAGGGCGAAGCCGAGGGCGCTGGAGGCGAGGATGGTCGCCGCCGTCGACGTCTCGGCCGAGAAGCCCTGCGCCGGCTTGACGTCGGTCAGGCCCTTGCCGAGCGTGCGGATGATGCGCCATCCGCCCATGTAGGTGCCGAGCGCGATCGTGAACGCGCAGGCGAAGATGACCCAGGTCTGCGGATCGGCGTGCGAGGCGTCCTGCCATCCGGCCATGATCAGCGCCAGCGTGATCACACCCATCGTCTTCTGCGCGTCGTTCGTGCCGTGGGCGAGGGCCACGAGCGACGACGAGAAGATCTGCCCCCACCGGAAACCGTCGCGGCCATCGGGCTTGCCGTCGTAGCGGCGCGTCATCGCGTAGGCGAGCTTGGTCACCACGATCGCGATGACCGCGGCGGTGAAGGGGGCGATCAGCGCCGGCAGGATGACTTTGCCGAGCACGACGCCGAAGTCGATCGCCATCACACCGACGCCGACCAGCGTCGCGCCGATCAGGCCGCCGAAGAGAGCGTGCGACGAGCTCGACGGGAGACCCAGGAGCCACGTGAGCATGTTCCAGGTGATCGCACCGATGAGTCCCGCGAAGATGAGCGGGAGGAACTCGGTCGGGGTGATCTGGTCCTCGCGGACGATGCCGTGCGAGATCGTCTTCGACACCTCGGTCGAGAGGAAGGCCCCCACGAGGTTGAGGCCCGCGGCCAGGAGCACCGCGACCTTGGGCTTGAGCGCCCCCGTGGCGATGGGCGTGGCCATCGCGTTCGCGGTGTCGTGGAAGCCGTTCGTGAAGTCGAAGAACAGCGCGAGTCCGATGATCAGGACGACGATGAGTGCTGCGGTTTCCACCGTTCGCTTTCGGTGAGGAGTCGGGCAGAGATGCCGACCTGATCGGCGGTGCGAACGAAGAGTTCACCGTGCGGACAGCTGCCGTTCACCGGAGCCCCACGGAATCCTTACACCGCGTGGCGCGTCGGTCAACTCGACACCCATCCGATCGGCGGAGCGATCCGAACAACTCCCGACGGCATGCGCGTGCGTGCGGGAGGATGGGCATCATGGTCGCTGAACGACGCTGGCCGTGGCTGCTGCGAGCGGGAGTGGCCGGGATCGTCTCCGCGGCCGCGTTCCTGGGCATCGCAGAGCTCACTGCACTGCTGCTCTCGCCCGGCGCGAGCCCGCTCGTCGCCGTCGGTTCGTTCGTCGTCGACATCGTCCCGCAGCAGGTCAAGGAACTGGCGATCGCCTGGTTCGGCGCCGCCGACAAGATCGTGCTGCTGGGCAGCCTCGGACTCGCCGCCGCCGTCGGCGCGGCGATCGCCGGTATCGCGGAGTGGTGGCGACGGCCGGTCGGCTCCGTCCTCTTCGCCGTCGTCGCGGTGGCCGTGGGAGCGGCGCTCGCGACCCGCGCCGGAGCGGGAGCCCTCGCCGTCGCCCCCGCGGTGACCGGCGGCATCGTGGCCCTGATCGTGCTGCACATCCTCATCCGCGCCCTCCGCACCTGGAAGGACGCCCGCGCGGCGGAGGCATCGGCCGAGGACGAGAGCACGGGCACCGGACGTCGCACGTTCCTGCGGGTGGCCATCATCACGACCGCGGCGGCCGTGGTCGTCGGCACCGGCTCACGGCTGGTCAGCGCCACCACCTCGTCGATCCAGGCCATCCGCGAGGCGCTGCGCCTGCCCGCGCCCCGGTCGCGCGTCACGATCCCCGCCGGCGCCGAACTCGACGTCGAGGGGATCTCCCCGCTCTTCACTCCGAACGCGGACTTCTACCGCGTCGACACCGCGCTCACCGTCCCCCAGATCGACCCCGCCGAGTGGCGGCTCGTGATCGACGGCATGGTCGAGAACGAGATCGAGCTCACGTTCGACGACCTGCTGGCGATGGGCCTGGACGAGTATGCCGTCACCCTCACCTGCGTCTCGAACGAGGTGGGCGGAAACCTCCTCGGAAACGCCCTCTGGCAGGGCATCCCGGTGCGGGATCTCCTGGCCCAGGCCGTGCCGAGCGCGGATGCCGACATGGTGCTCTCGCGCAGCATCGACGGGTTCACCGCATCCACCCCGCTCGAATCGCTCACCGACGACGGGCTCGACGCCATCCTCGCGGTAGCGATGAACGGCGATCCCCTGCCCCTCGAGCACGGGTTCCCGGTGCGGATGGTCGTGCCGGGCCTGTACGGCTACGTGTCGGCGACGAAGTGGCTGACGCGCCTGACGGTGACCCGCTTCGACCAGGACGAGGCCTACTGGACGCCGCGCGGCTACAGCGAGCGCGCACCCATCAAGATGTCCTCGCGCATCGACACCCCGCGGGTCGACGCCCCGGTCGACGCCGGAACCGTCGCGATCGGCGGCGTCGCGTGGGCGCAGCCGGTGGGCGTCGGGCGCGTGGAGGTGCAGATCGACAGCGGCGACTGGCAGGAGGCCACGCTCTCGGCCCCCATCAACGGGCAGACGTGGGTGCAGTGGATGCTGCCGTGGGAGGCGACCGCGGGCACGCACAACCTGACCGTCCGCGCTTTCGACCTCAACGGCGATCAGCAGATCGAGGAGCGCGCGCCCATCGCTCCCGACGGCTCGTCGGGATGGCAGCGCACGCTCGTCACGGTGCGCTGAGCGAACGGCCGCACCGGGCGCGCCCCCGGGCATGCAGGGGCCGCTAGCGTGGGACGGTGACCGAGTCCCCCGCACCCGCATCCGCCCCCGTCGCCGTCCAGAAGCCGCAGACCCGCACCCACCACGGCGATGACGTCGTGGACGCGTACGAGTGGCTGCGCGACAAGGAGAACGCCGAGGTCGTCGCCCACCTCGAGGCCGAGAACGCCTACACCGAGGCGCGGACGGCGCACCTCGAACCTCTGCGCGAACGGATCTTCCAGGAGATCAAGGGACGCACGCTCGAGACCGACCTCTCGGTGCCCACGCGTCGCGGCGACTGGTGGTACTTCTCACGCACCGAAGAGGGCAAGCAGTACGGCATCCACTGCCGCGCGCCCATCGCCTCCCCCGACGACTGGACCCCACCGGTGCCCGAGGGCGCCCTGCCCGGCGAGGAAGTGCTGCTCGACGGCAACGCCGAGGCCGACGGCGAGGAGTTCTTCTCTCTCGGCACCTTCGAGGTCTCGAGTGACGCGCGACTGCTGCTCTACGGCATCGACGTCGCCGGTGACGAGCGGTACACCCTGCGCGTGCGCGACCTCGACACGGGTGAGACGCTGCCCGACGTCATCGAGGGAACCTTCGCCGGTGCGGAGCTCTCGCCCGACGGCCGGTTCATCGTCTACTCGACCGTGGATGAGGCCTGGCGCCCCGACACCGTCTGGCTGCACGAGCTCGGCACCCCCGTCGCCGACGACACGCAGCTGTTCCACGAGCCCGACGACCGCTACTGGGTCGGCGCCGGCTTCACCCGGAGCGACCGGTACCTGGTGATCGGACTCGGCTCCTCCATCACCTCCGAGGAATGGCTGGTGCCCGCCGACGACCTGCGCGCCGAGCCCCGCGTGGTGTGGCCGCGCCGCGAGGGCGTCGAGTACGACTCTTCGCACGCGGTCGTCGACGGCGAGGACGTGCTCTACATCCTGCACAACGACGACGCGCTCGACTTCGAACTGGTGCGGGTGTCGGCATCCGACCCGCAGGGAGAGCGCGAGATCGTCGTGGCGCACGCGCCGGGCCACCGACTGCTCGGAGTCTCGACCTTCCGCGACTGGGCGGTCATCGGCTACCGCCGCGAGGGCCTCGCCCGTCTCGGGATGCTCGACTACACCGACGGCGCCGTCTCCGAGATCGTCTTCGACGAGCCGCTGTACTCAGTGGGCACGGCCGGCAATCCGGAGTGGGCGCCGCCCCTCATCCGCCTCGGCTACGGCTCGTTCGTGACGCCGTCGTCCGTCATCGACTACGACCCGGCCACGGGCGAGCGCACGCTGCGCAAGCAGCAGCCCGTCC
Organism: Microbacterium sp. NPDC089189; assembly: GCF_040685095.1. Taxonomy (NCBI): domain Bacteria; kingdom Bacillati; phylum Actinomycetota; class Actinomycetes; order Micrococcales; family Microbacteriaceae; genus Microbacterium; species Microbacterium sp. NPDC089189. Next base: position 62,974 of record NZ_JBFBHG010000009.1, on the reverse strand, counting down.
TCGGCGGCTACGAGAGCACCGACTACGCGCAGGAACGCGTCTGGGCCACCGCGCAGGACGGCACCCGGGTGCCCGTCTCGCTGGTCTGGAAGCGATCGTTCGGTGAGGCCGGGGCCGCGCCCCGCCCCATCCACCTGTACGGCTACGGATCGTACGAGCACTCGATCGAGCCGTTCTTCTCCGTCGCCCGACTGTCGGAGCTCGACCGCGGCGTCATCTTCGCCGTGGCGCACGTGCGCGGCGGCGGCGAGATGGGCCGACAGTGGTACGAGGACGGCAAGATGCTGGCCAAGCGCAACACGTTCACCGACTTCGTGGACAGCGCACGGCACCTGATCGACAACGGCTACACGACGCCCGACCGCCTCGTCGCCGAGGGCGGTTCGGCGGGGGGCCTGCTGATGGGCGCCGTCGCGAACCTCGCGCCCGAGCTGTTCGCGGGCATCGTCGCCGACGTGCCGTTCGTCGACGCGCTGACAACGATCCTCGACCCGTCGCTGCCCCTCACCGTCATCGAGTGGGACGAATGGGGCGACCCGCTCCACGACGCCGACGTGTACGCGTACATGAAGTCCTACAGCCCGTACGAGAACGTGCGCGAGGGCGTCGCCTACCCCCGCATCCTGGCCGTCACGTCGTTCAACGACACCCGGGTGTACTACGTCGAGCCCGCGAAGTGGGTCGCACGGCTGCGCGAGGTGGGCGCCGACGCGCTCCTGAAGTGCGAGATGGTCGCCGGGCACGGCGGTGTCAGCGGCCGCTACAACGCCTGGCGCGAGCGCGCGTTCGAGCTCGCCTGGCTGTTCGACGTGCTCGGCGTCGACTGAGTCCCATGTCCCACTTTTCGCTCGCCATGTCCCACTTTTCCCCGCCTAGCGCCCGCGCAAGCGGGGAAAAGTGGGACATGGCGGAGGTGGGAGAACCTCACAGGCCGGGATGCCATCCGGCGGAACGCAGCGCATCACGGACCTTGGCGACAGCGATGCCGTGATTCCCACGCATGTGGTGCCGCATGATGCGCACGTGCATCCAACCCTCGTGACGGATGCGGTCCCAGCGGTCGGCGTCTTTCGCGAACTGCGCACCGTCGAGCTCATGGATGCGGCCGTCGTACTCGACGCCGATCTGCCAGCGCGGGTAGGCGAGGTCGAGTTCTGCGACGAAGCGTCCGCCGACCCCGCGCAGCACGAAGGCGACGACAGGCTCAGGCAGCCCCGACCGCACCAGCGCCAATCTGAGCTCGGTCTCCTTCGCCGACCTCACGCCGGCACGCACGTCGCGCAGCGCCCGTCTCAGGATGCCGCTGCGCGTGTCACCCATGAGCTCGACCTCATCGCGTAGGTCCTCGCCCTCCACCTCGAGCGACGCGCTCGAAACGAGGAAGTCCCCCGCCGCGATGAGCGCATCCAACGGCCAATGGGTTGCCGCCTGACGCCACGCCCGGACCGGATGCTCGACACGCAAGCCGTCGGCGTTCTCGATGGTGGCAGGCTGCCTCACCTGCAGTCGGTGTCCGACGACCCCGACGACCCGCGGCTCGCGAGCCGGACGGTGCGTCGACACGTGGAGACCCGTGGTGGTCAGCGACGGACCGGGTGCGCCGATGAGCAGCAGAGCCGTTCCGTGGCTGAAGAACTGCCCGTCGGCGAGTCGAGGCGCATACTCGCGACACGTCTCGAACATGGTCCGAGCAGCGGCGACGTCGCGACGGGTACGAACGCCCGGAAAGGGCGCTCGCAGATCCGAGCGGTCGAAGCGCGCTCGCGGAAGTCCGATCTGGAGCCCCTCGCGTATGGCGAAGACCGGCGGGAGGTCGTCTGGCAGCGGATGCGGGTGCGGCATCCTTCAGGGTGTTCGGCCCACCGGAACCGCGATGGGCCGTCACCGCGCCGAGGGGGCGACGCTCCGCATCCGCGGGCCTGTGGAGGACCCGTCAGCGTCTCGGCCCCATCGCCATGTCCCACTTTTCCTCGTCTGAAGGGACCCCAGACGAGGAAAAGTGGGACATGCAGACCGAAAAACGGGACATGCCCGACCGGGTTCAGCCGAAGAGCGCGGCGGCCTCTTCGTAGCGGTACTCGGGAACCGTGTTCAGCTCGCCCAGGGCCTCGGCGAACGGCACGCGCACGATGTCGGTGCCGCGCATGGCGACCATCTGGCCCCAGGCGCCCTCGACGATCGCGTCGGCGGCGTGGAGGCCGAGACGCGTCGCGAGCACACGGTCGAATGCCGACGGCGAACCTCCGCGCTGGATGTGGCCCAGCACCGTGGCGCGCGTCTCGATGCCGGTGATGCGCTCGATCTCGGGCGCGAGGACCTCGCTGATGCCGCCGAGGCGCGGGCGGTTGAAGGCGTCGAGGCCCTTGTCGCTGAAGGCCTCGTCCATGCCCTTGAGCTTGAAGCCCTCGGACACGACGACGAGCGGGGCGCGGCCCCGGTCGTGGGCGCGCGAGACCTGGTCGACGATCTCGTCGAGCGAGAGCGGAACTTCGGGGATGCAGATCACGTGCGCGCCGGCGGCGATACCCGCGTGCAGCGCGATCCAGCCGACGTGGCGGCCCATGACCTCGGCCACCATGCAGCGCTGGTGCGAGTCGCCGGTGGTGCGGAGACGGTCCATCGCGTCGGTGGCGATGTTGACGGCCGTGTCGAACCCGAACGAGTAGTCCGTGGCGCGCAGGTCGTTGTCGATCGTCTTCGGCACGCCCAGCACGTTGATGCCGTCGTTGGCCAGACGGTTGGCGGCCGCGAGGGTGCCTTCGCCGCCGATCGCGATGATGCCGTCGATGCGGTGACCGTAGAGGGTCTTCGCGATGTTCTCGGCGCCGCCGCGGGGACCCTCGTAGGGGTTGGTGCGGCTCGTGCCGAGGATGGTGCCGCCGACCTTCGACAGACCCTTCACCTCGTGACGGGTGAGCGGGAAGAAGTCGGCGTCGACCACGCCGCGCCATCCGTCGCGGATGCCCACGAACTCGAGGTCGTAGGTCGTCGTGCCCTTGAGGACCACTCCGCGGATGACCGCGTTGAGTCCGGGGCAATCGCCGCCGCTGGTGAGAATACCGATCTTCATGCTGGAGTCCCTGCTTTCCGGGTGTTGCTGCTCCGGGGAATGGGCGACGTCGCCTCACCGACACTATCGCCCCCGCGGGGGCCTCCGCATCCGCCCGACCGTGCTTAACGCACGCGACGGACGGATGCGGCCGCCCTCACGCGGCGCCGAGCGCCGAGCGGGTGAGGTGCATGAGCGCCGACAGCTGCACCGAATCGCTGGATCCGGGCTCGACCGCGTGGCCGTCGAGGGCGCGCAGCGACAGACCCTGCTTGGCGTCGATGAGTTCGGCGATCTTGGTGTCGATCGTGTGCGCGGCGATGATGCGCCACGCGGTGACGGGCTCGTCCTGGCCGATGCGGTGCACGCGGTCGATCGCCTGCGTCTGCTCGGCGGCGGTCCAGCTGAGCTCCGCCAGCACGACGTTCGACGCCGCCTGCAGGTTGACCCCGACGCCGGCGGCGGTCAGCGAGCACACCGCGACCGCGACCGACGGGTCCTCGTTGAAGGCGTCGATGGCGTCCTGGCGCGCGATGGCCGTCTGGTCGCCGCGCAACGAGACCGTCTTGAGGCCCGAGGAGGCGAAGTGCGCCTCGGCGGCGTCCATGACGTCGATGTGCTTCGCGAAGAACACGACCTTGCCGACCGAGCGCTGCAGCTGCACCGTGTAGTCCGCGGCGAGGTGCGCCTTCGCCTGACCGATGCGGCGCACCATCGTGAAGACGTTCTCGGAGCCGGATGCGGCGGCCTTCGACTCGTCGAGCTCGTGCTGGGCGACCAGGCGCACGATGTCCTCGTCGACCTCGCCGGGCATCAGCCCCCGGTCTCCGCGGGCGTCGATGATGCGGCGGTACCGGCCCGCCAGACGCTCGCCGAGTTCGCGCTCGGCCTGGCGGATGCCGCGACCGAACTCGTCGTCGAGCTCCACGGGGAGATCAGCGATGAGCTTGTCGGGCAGGTCGGCGGCGACGTCGGTCTTACGTCGACGCACGATGCCCATCGAGATGACGGCGCTGCGCGCCTGCGGGTAGAACGCCTTGTCGGCCGGCGTCAGCCCCGTGTCGTCGAGCTTCGCCATGAGCTCCGGGCCCGGCTTCTCGCCCGTCGTCCAGTCGAGGAAGCGCCAGATGGCGTCGAAGTCCTCGACGTCGTTGATGAGCGGCGTACCGGTGAGCGCCAGCATGAGCGGGTCGTGGCGACGCTCGCGGATGCGGGCGGCGAGCGCCAGCACGTTGCGCGAGCGCTGCGACGACAGGTTCTTGATGAAGTGCGCCTCGTCGACGACCATGCCGGCGAGCCCCAGCGAGCTCAGCCACGACAGGTGCCGGTCGAGCACCTCGTAGTTGACGATGAAGACGTCCGCGAACGCGTCGATGTTCTCGCCGTCGCCCTGGATGACGGTGGCGCGGCGCTGCGGCGTCCACCGGTGCACCTCGCGCGCCCAGTTCATCTTGACGACGTTGGGGACGACCACGAGCAGCGGGTAGGCGTTGGCGACGGATGCGGCCAGCACCGACTGCGCGGTCTTGCCCAGACCGGGCTCGTCGGCGAGGAGGAAGCTGCGGTGTCCCTCACGCACGGCCTCGAGGAACCGCGACTGGTGCGGCATGACCTCGAGCCCCTTGGGGGAGAGCCGGTCGAACTCGGGCACCGGAGGAAGCTCCATGGTGGCCGAACCGCCGCCCGCGCCCATCTCGAACGCCTTGTAGAGGGGGCCCATGAGCTCCCAGTCGTCCAGGCGCCGACGCGGGGTCTGCGCGGCCACGGGACGCGAGAGGTCCGGCGGGAGGAACGGGTTCGACATCTGCCGCGCCTCGACCTGCGGGGGCATGACCTGCCGCTCGGCGAGCGCCGCGGGCACGACGGGGCCGGCGACCGGCGCGACGTCGGTGATGATGAGCTCGTCCGGGGCGAGGTCGGCGCCCGACTCGAGCAGCCAGTCGCGCCGCATCCGCTTGGCGACCGGCGAGGTGGCCTGGTCGACCTCGAGCAGCTGGATGAGCGAGGTGTCGCGTGCCGCGGTCTTGGCGAGGATGGTGGCCACCCCGTCGAGACGCTTCAGCAGCTCGGCCCGCGCCGCATCCGCGATCGATCCATCGCCCTTGACCCGCGCGCGTTCCTCGCGCACGAGGAAGGCGATGACCTGGAACTTCACACGGTTCGTGGGTCCGAGCTTGCCGCGCTGCGACTTCGCTTCGACCTCGCGCACCTTGCGCGCGAGGATCGGGATGACAGGTGCCTCGTCGTCGCGTCGAGCGGACGAGGACTTCTTGCGGCGCTGCGACGCCGGGGCCGTGGTCGGCATGCTCCTCCTGAGCGTCGGGTTCGCGAACGAACCGTCGACCGATGTTTCGAGTGTCCCGCCGGCGGCTCGGTGCCGAAACGAGGCGGTGACATCGACCGACGGAGCCGAAAGAGCGAATGCGGCATCCCGGTCGAGTGCCGCCAGTTTACGCCATCACCGCGCCGATCGCCGCCGCTCAGCCCCAGAGAGTCCGGGCCACGTCCTGCGTGTAGCCGTCCGGGATCGTTCCGACCCACGAGGTCGCGACCCACCCGTTCCCGCGGAGGAAGTGGGATTCGGTTCCCGACGCGCACAGGATGCCGCCGTCCGCGTCGGCGCAGGTGAACCCGTTGACGGCCAGAAGGTCCTGGATGCGGGGCGCATCAGCCGGGTCGACGATCGTGACATTCGTCGAGATGCCCAGCTCGCTGGGCACACCCCACGTGCAGCGGAGCGTCGGGACGCCGGACTCGATGAGCTGCAGCGCCGCCTCCACCTGCGTGGAGGTGAGCGTGATCCCCGGGTCGTTCAGCGGCGGCACGGCCGCATCGAGGCCGGCACGCATCGCGGAGGAGTACAGCGCATCGCAGTCCGCCGGCAGGGTGATCTCGAGCGCCTGCGGGCGATCCGTGGCCGCCGGATCGTCCGTCGCCTCGGGAAGCGGCGTCGCGTTCGGGGTCGTCGTCGCGACGGGCGTCGGCGCGGTGGACTCCGCCGGCTCCGGCACGCACCCGGCGAGGGCGACGGCCGCGCCGGCGACGACGAGCGAGATGAGCAGAACGCGCGCGGAACGGATCACGACATACCTCCGGGGTGGATTCTCTTCGACCCTAGACGTCGACGCCCCCGGCGCCCCGTCGCCGCACCGCGCCGATCGCCGCCGCCCCTGCTGTGGAGAGGGTTTCTCCCCCTGTCGCACCCGCCGACGCTCCCGCGGACGTAGGTTGGGCCTCATGACCGCGGCCTCCTCATCCACGACGAGCGGCAGGGTCGTGCTGACGGTCGCCATCCTCGCGTCCTTCGTCTCGTTCCTCGACGCCACGATCGTCAACGTCGCGCTCCCGGCGATCGCCCGGGACCTGGGCGGCGGGCTCGCCACCCAGCAGTGGGTCGTCGATGCCTATCTGGTGACCCTCGGCGCCTTCATCCTCGTCGCGGGATCGTTGAGCGACGCGTTCGGGCGCGTGCGGATCCTGCGTATCGGCCTGCTCCTGTTCGGCGCGGCATCCCTCGCGTTGGCGTTCGTCCCGAACCCCGCGTGGCTGATCGCGTTGCGCGCGGTGCAGGGCGTGGGCGGAGCACTGCTCGTGCCCAGCTCGCTGGCGCTGATCACCGCCCGGTTCCAGGGCGCGGAGCGGGCGAGGGCCATCGGCATCTGGACGGGCGCGACGACGGTCGCCACCCTCATCGGCCCGCTGGCCGGAGGGATCCTCGTCGACCTGCTGTCGTGGCGGTGGGTGTTCGCGATCGCCGTGCTGCCGGTGATCCCGACCCTGATGCTGCTGCGCCGCCTGTCGGACGAGCACGTGCCCGGCGCGCGCATCGACGTGCCGGGCGCCCTGCTGAGCACGAGCGGGCTGGGCGTGCTCGTGTTCGCGCTGATCGAGCAGCCGCGATTCGGATGGGACTCCCCCTGGGTCTGGGGCGGCGGGCTGCTGGGCCTGCTCCTGCTGGCCGGCTTCGTGTGGCGTCAGCGCGTGGCGCCCGCGCCGGTCCTGCCGCTGGGACTCTTCCGCGCCCGCAATTTCTGGGCGGGCAACCTCACTACGCTCTTCGTGTACGCCGGGCTGTCGCTGAACGGCCTGATCGTGACCCTGTACCTGCAGCAGTCCGCGGGGCTCTCGGCCACTCTCGCCGGCCTCGCCGGGCTTCCGCCCACCCTCGTGATGATCGCGTTCAGTTCCCGCGTCGGCACCTGGGCAGGCCGGGTCGGTCCCCGCCTGTTCATGACGCTCGGACCCGCGCTCATGGCCGGCGGCGCCCTTCTGCTGCTCAGCGTGGGCGAGGACTTCGACTACCTCACGCAGATCCTGCCGGGCATGCTGCTGTTCGGGGTGGGGCTCACCCTCACGGTGGCCCCGCTCACCTCCGCCGTCCTGGGATCGGTCACCACCGACCGATCGGGGATCGCCTCCGCGGTGAACAACGCGGTCTCCCGCGTGGCGGGTCTGCTGGCCGTCGCCGTCATCGGCGTCGTGATCGCCGGGTCGCTCGATCTCGCCGGCTTCCACCTGGCGATGATCGTCACCGCCTCGCTGATGGCCGCGGGGTCGATCGCCGCGGCGTTCGGCATCCGCAATCCGGCGCAGCCGGCTCCCGATCAGAGCGCGTCGAGCACCTGACGCACCCGCGCCACGTCGTCCGACATCTGACGCGTGAGCGCGTCGATGTCGGAGAAGGCCACCATGCCGCGCACGCGCGAGACGAACTGCACCTCGACGTCGTGACCGTAGAGATCCAGCGCGCTCTCGTCGAGCACGTAGGCCTCGACCTGACGGTGCGCCACGTCGTCGAACGTGGGGTTGGTGCCCACCGAGATCGCGGCCGGGTAGCGGATGCCGGAGCGCAGCCCCGAGGCCTCGTCCACCAGCCACCCCGCGTACACGCCGTCAGCCGGCACGAAGCCCTCGAGACGGGGCGACAGGTTGGCCGTCGGGAACCCCAGCTCGCGCCCGCGCTTGAGCCCGTGCACGACCTCGCCCCACACGGCGCTCGGGCGGCCGAGGAGCTTGGCGGCGGTCTCGACGTCGCCGACCGCCAGGAGCTCCCGCACCCACGTCGACGAGACGCGGCGTCCTTCACCGATCGAGCGCACGTCGTCGACGACATCCACGTCGAAGCCGAAGGTGCGTCCGAGATCCGCGAGCACCTCGGGGGTCCCCTCCCCGCCGCGACCGAACCGGAAATCGTTGCCGACGAGCACGGCGCAGGTGGCGAGCGGGGCGACGAGGACGTCGCTCACGAACTCGCGCGCGCCGAGCGCCGCGAGCGCGTCGTCGAAGGTGAGGACCATCACGGCATCGATGCCGGTGTCGGCGAGCAGGCGGAGCTTCTGGGTGATGCCCACCAGGTCTTCGGGGCAGCGCTCGGGACGCAGCACGGCGAGCGGGTTCCTGTCGAAGGTCACCGCGACGACCTTCGCGCCGCGCTCGGCAGCATCGACCTTCGCGCGCTCCAGCAGGACCCGGTGCCCGGCGTGCACGCCGTCGAACTTGCCGATCGCGACGACCGAGGGGCCGAACCCCTCGGGCACCTCGGCCGGACCACGGAAAACGATCACCAGACGGACCTTTCGACGGCGACGGCCGCGGGGACGGGAGCGGGGCGACCCGGTCGATGGGTCGCCAGCCACCAGAGTCCCACGAACGGCAGGAAGAGCGGGACGAACACATACCCCGACCCGAACCACGACCAGACGGTCTCCTCGGGGAAGAGGTCGTGGCGGAACAGGCTGTACGAGCCGACGATCAGCACGCCGGCGAGTTCGAAGACGATCGCGGCCCAGGCGACGACGTACCAGACACGGGATGCCGAGAAGATCAGCGCGAGCGTCGCGAGGATGTAGACGAGCGCCGACACCCCGGAGAGCACGAACGCGAGCGGCGCGGAATCGAACCGTTCGACGATCTGGACGAGGGAGCGCCCCGTCGCCGCGAGCGCGAGCACGCCGTAGACCGCGACGAGTACTCGGCCGAGACCGGTGATCCGAGAGCGGGTCGGTGTTGCCATGACAGACCAATCCTAGGTCGCGCGCGGCACCGGCAGGTCCGGGTCACACCCCGGGCAGGGTCCAGATCGTGTGCATGCGCCACACCATCACGGCCACCGCGCCGGCGGCGACGCCGAGCACGACGGTGCTCCAGCGGCTGCGCTCCAGCAGCGCCCACACGACGCCGACCGGGGGCAGGAGGGCCGCCGACACCAGGTACACCCAGAACTCCAGCGCGCTGCCGACGGGCGGATTGCCCGTGAACGGCGCGACGATCGCCACCACGATCTGCGCGACGAGCAGCAGTTCGACCAGCGCCAGCGCGCCGACCGACAGATCGGAGGGGCGGCGTCCCGCCAACCCCAGCACGACGCACAGGAGGGCGGCGACGCCCGCCACCGCGACTTGCACGAGACTGAACCACAGGGTCACGCCGACACCTCGGGCATGTTCATGGTGCTCTTGAGGTCGGCGCCGCGGCGCTCGATCACGCCGACGAGTCGCCCCTCGGGGTCGACCGCCGCGCCGCGCTCCCCCGCCAGCCGCGAGCCCGCGCCCGCGAGCCGCTTGCCGTGGCGCAGATCGCGGGCCTCGTCGGCGTCGACGTCGACCCGCGGCATGGCGCGTTCGGCAGCGGCGGCCGCATCCATGAGACCCTCGACCGACAGGTCGTCGAGGGCCGCCGCATCCGCGACGTCGAACGTCCCGATGCGGGTGCGCCGGAGGGCCGTGAGGTGGCCGCCGACGCCCAGACCGGCGCCGAGATCGCGCGCGAGAGCGCGGATGTAGGTGCCGCTCGAGCAGTCCACGACCGCGTCGATGTCGATGCCGTCCGGGTGGCGGCGCACCGCGAGGACCTCGAACCGGGACACCGTGACCTCGCGGGCGGTGAGCGTCACCTCCGCGCCCTCACGGGCGAGGTCGTACGCGCGGCGCCCCGCCACCTTGATGGCCGACACCGTGCTCGGCACCTGCGAGATCGGCCCCGTCAGCGCCGCGACGCCCGCCGCGATCTCGTGGTCGCCGACCGCGGCGAGGCGAGCGGCATCGGCGCGCTGCGTGATCTCGCCCTCGGCGTCGTCCGTGTCGGTCGTCGCTCCGAGGCGGATGGTCGTCGTGTAGGTCTTGTCGAGCCCCACCACGAAGGTGAGCAGCCGCGTCGCTCCTCCGACGCCGAGCACGAGCAGCCCCGTCGCCATGGGGTCGAGGGTTCCGGCGTGACCGATCTTGCGGGTGTTGAGCGCGCGGCGGGCGCGCGAGACCACGTCGTGGCTCGTGATGCCCCCGGGCTTGTCGACGAGCAGGATCCCCACCGGCGCGCCCTCCGGACGCGATGGATCGGCGGACGGTGACGCGAACATGCATCCAGCCTACGGTCACGGCGGCGACCGTCCGGCTCACCGGATTCCGTAGGCTGAGCGGATGCCCGACCTCGCTCCTCCGCTCGTCGCCTGGTACCGCACCGCGGCGCGCGATCTGCCGTGGCGCGCGCCGGACTTCGGCGCGTGGGGCGTGCTCGTCAGCGAGTTCATGCTGCAGCAGACACCCGTCGCCCGTGTGATCCCCCGCCTCGAGGCGTGGCTGGCGCGCTGGCCGACCCCGGCAGCCCTCGCCGCCGCCTCGCCGGCGGAGGCCGTGGAGCAATGGGCGAACCTCGGCTACCCGCGGCGGGCACTGTGGCTCCATCGCGCCGGCGTCGAGATCCGCGACCGGCACGAGGGCGTCGTGCCGCGCGACGTCGATGCGCTCCTCGCGCTCAGCGGCATCGGCGACTACACCGCGCGGGCGGTGGCCGTCTTCGCCTACGGCGACCGCCACCCCGTCGTCGACACCAACACCCGGCGCGTGCTGGCCCGCGCGGTCGACGGGCAGTCGCAGCCCGGTCCGCCCTCTCCCCGCGACCTCGCGGCGATGGCCGCGCAGCTACCGGAGGACCGTGAGACCGCGGCGATCGTCAACGCCGCCGCCATGGAGCTGGGGGCCCTCGTCTGCACGGCACGCGCGCCGCGGTGCGACGCCTGCCCGCTGGCGGACCGCTGCGCCTGGCGCGCCGCGGGGTACCCGGACACCGGCGACACCCGGCGCCGCCAGGCGCGGTACGAGGGCAGCGACCGCCAGGCACGCGGGCAGGTGCTGCGCGAACTCCGCGGTGCCGCATCGCACGCGCTGCCGCTCGAGACGGTGGCGGCGACCTGGCCCGACCCCGGACAGCGCGACCGCGCCATCGACTCGCTCATCGCCGACGGGCTGGCCGAGGCGGTCGACGGGGTCCTGCGCCTCCCCCGCTGACCTACCCGCCCCATCCCGCCCGCACAACGGCGGGCCGCAACGACGACACGCCGCCGGATCCGGAGATCCAGCGGCGTGTCATGTCGGCGGCCCGCCGTTGTGCGGGCCGAGGAGGTCAGTCCTCGTCGTCCTCGTCCTCGCGCGGCTTCACGTACGGGTCGGCCTCGCCGGCGTAGTGAGCGGATGCGGCGAGCCCGGCGACGGATTCGTCGCGCTCGCGCGCCTCGCGCAGGAGGTCCTCGATGTGCCCGGCGTTCTCGGGGATCCCGTCCGGGATGAACTCCAGCGTCGGGGTCAGGCGCACCTGGAGCTGACGCCCCACCTCGCTGCGCAGCATCCCGGTCGCGGCGGTGAGGGCCGCCGCCGAGTCGTTGCGCTCCTGCTCCGAGCCCAGCACGGTGTAGAACACCGAGGCGTGCTGCAGGTCACCGGTCACGCGCACGTCGGTGATCGTGACGAATCCGAGCCGGGGGTCGCGCAGACCCTTCTCGAGCCGCTCCGCGATCAGCACGCGGATCCGGTCGGCGAGTCGTGCCTGACGTTCGCTGGCCATGTCTTCTCTCCTTCTGGCGAAACCGAGGTGAGGGCCGCCGGAGACCGGCGACCCTCACCCGTTGCTGTTACTTGCGCGGCTTCTCGACCATCTCGGTGGTCTCGATCTCGTCGCCGATCTGGATGTCGTTGAACTTGCCGAGACCGATACCGGCCTCGAAGTCCGTACGAACCTCGGTGACGTCGTCCTTGAAGCGGCGCAGCGACTCGATGGCGAGGCCATCGGCCAGCACGACGCCGTCGCGGATGACGCGGGCCTTGGCGTTGCGCGTGATCGTTCCCGACCGCACGATGACACCGGCGATGTTGCCGAACTTCGAGGAGCGGAACACCTCGCGGATCTCGGCCACACCCGACTGGACCTCTTCGAACTCCGGCTTGAGCAGGCCCTTGAGGGACTGTTCGACGTCATCGATCGCGTTGTAGATGACGGAGTAGAAGCGGACGTCGACACCTTCACGAGCGGCGCGCTCGCGCGCCTTCGTGTCGGGACGGACGTTGAACCCGATGACGATCGCGTTGTCGATCGTCGCGAGGTTGATGTCGGACTCGGTGATCGCACCGACACCGCGGTGGATGATGCGCAGCTGCACCGAGTCGTCGACCTCGATCTTGAGGAGCGACTCCTCAAGGGCCTCGACGGCACCCGAGACGTCACCCTTGATGATGAGGTTGAGCGATTCGACCTTGCCCTCTTCGAGCGCACGGGTGAAGTCCTCGAGCGAGATGCGCTTGCGGGCCTTGGCCAGCTGGGCGTTGCGCTCGGCGGCTTCGCGCTTCTCAGCGATCTGGCGAGCCAGGCGGTCTTCCTCGGTGACGATGAACACGTCGCCGGCACGCGGCACGGAGTTCAGACCCTGCACCTGCACCGGACGCGACGGGAACGCCTCGTCCACGGCGTCGCCGTTCTCGTCGATCATGGCGCGGACGCGGCCGTAGGCCGTTCCGGCGACGATCGCATCTCCGACCCGGAGCGTTCCGGACTGGATGAGGACGGTCGCCACCGAGCCGCGGCCCTTGTCGAGCTTGGCTTCGATGGCCACACCGCGGGCCGCCTTGTTGGGGTTGGCCGTGAGGTCGAGCCCCGCGTCGGCGGTCAGGAGCACCGCGTCGAGGAGGGCCTGGATGTTCCGGTTCTCGCGCGCCGAGACGTCGACGAACATCACGTCTCCGCCGTACTCCTCGGCGACCAGACCATACTCGGTGAGCTGCTGGCGCACCTTGGCCGGGTTGGCGTCGGGCTTGTCGACCTTGTTGACGGCCACCACGATCGGCACCTGCGCGGCCTGGGCGTGGTTGAGCGCCTCGACCGTCTGGGGCATGATGCCGTCGTCCGCCGCGACCACGAGGATCGCGATGTCGGTCACCTGCGCACCACGGGCACGCATGGCGGTGAACGCCTCGTGACCCGGGGTGTCGATGAAGGTGATGGCGCGCTCGATGCCCTCGTGCTCGGTCCACACCTGGTAGGCACCGATGTGCTGGGTGATGCCACCGGCCTCGCCCGCCACGACGTTGGTCTGGCGGATCGCGTCGAGGAGCCGCGTCTTACCGTGGTCGACGTGACCCATGACGGTGACGACGGGCGGACGGATCTCGAGGTCGTCCTCGCTCTCCGCATCCAGCTCGGCCTCGAGGTCGAGACCGAAGCCCTCGAGGAGCTCTTTGTCCTCGTCCTCGGGCGAGACCATCTGGATCTTGTAGCCCAGCTCCTCGCCGAGCACCTCGAACGTGGCCTCGTCGAGCGACTCGGTCGCCGTCGCCATCTCACCGAGGTTGAACAGGATGGTCACCAGGGTGCCGGGCTGCACGTTGTAGCCGCGCAGCGCCTCGAGCTTGTCGGCGAAGTCGGCGATCGATGCACCGCGGCGCAGCCGGATGATCTCGCCGTTGCCCTTGGATACGTTGACGCCGCCGACGACCGGCGCCGACCGCATCTCGAATTCCTGCCGCTTCGCCCGACGCGACTTGCGCTGCTTGGACTTGCCGCCGCCCTTACCGAAGGCACCTGCGGTACCACCGCCGGGACCACGGCCACGGCCGCCGCCACCACCGGGACGACCGGCGAAGCCGCCGCCCGCGGGTGCACCGGGGCGCTGGAATCCGCCGCCGGCACCGCCGGGACGACCGGGGCCGCCGGGACGCTGCTGGAACGGCGCACCGGGACGACCGGCACCACCGGGACGGCCTGCGCCACCGGGACGCGGGGCGCCCGGACGCGGAGCGCCGGGGCGCGGAGCCTGGGGACGCGGGATGTTGCCGGGGCTCGGGCGCTGGCCCATGCCCTGCGCGCTCGCGAACGGGTTGTTGCCCGGACGGGGACCGGCGGGACGCTGGCCCATGCCCTGGGCGCTCGCGAACGGGTTGTTGCCCGGACGCGGGGCGCCACCGGGACGCGGGGGCTGCGGGGCGCCACCCGGCTTGGGCGCGCCCGAATCCGCGGCGGGAGCCTCGGCCGCTGCGGGAGCGGGAGCCGAGGGGGTCGCTGCGGGAGCGGGAGCTGCCGGAGCCGCTGCGGGAGCGGGTGCTGCGGGGGCGGGCGCCTCGGCCGGGGCCGCTGCCTGCGGGCGCGGCGCGGGGCGCGCGGGGCCGGGCTTGGCGCCCGACGAGGCGCCGGGTGCCGGGGATCCGGCGGGCTTCGGCGCGGCCGACGGCTTCGCGGCCGGAGCGGCGGAGCCTGCCTCCGCCTCGAGCGCGGCGCGGAGCTTACGGGCCACCGGGGGTTCGATGGTCGACGAAGGGCTCTTGACGAACTCGCCGAGCTCCTTCAGCTTCGCGAGCGCGACCTTGCTGTCGACGCCGAGCTCGGAAGCGATCTCGTGTACGCGTGGTTTTGCCACAATTCTCCTGTCTGAGGCCTACCCCAGACAGGGCAGACCGTTACTCGCGGACGGGTCTCATTTCGAGCCGTTCACTTTGTGTCCATAGCCGTTCAGCCGTTTCTCGATGGTCTGCGTGTCAAGCGGGCCCGACACACGCAATGCCCGCACAAACGCATGGCGCCGGAGGGCGGCATCCATGCACTCGCTTGTCTCGTGCACCCACGCGCCCCGCCCCGGAAGCGATCCCCGCTCATCGATGACGAGCTGGGAATCGTGTGCGACCACCCTCAGGAGGTCGTGCCGGGGAGCACGCGTGCGGCATCCGACGCACGTTCGTACAGCTTCCATCGTACACCTTCGCATCGACCGGAATCCGGCCGTCGATCAGCTTTCGAGAATGCTGTCGGGCTGGATGTCGATCTTCGCGCCGGTCAGCTTGGCCGCCAGTCGCGCGTTCTGGCCTTCCTTGCCGATCGCCAGCGAGAGCTGGTAGTCGGGCACGAGGGCACGCACCGCCTTCGTGCCGGGATCGAGGATGAACGAGGACGTGACCTTGGCCGGCGAGAGGGCGTTCGCGACGAACTTCGCCAGCTCGCCGTCGTAGTCGACGATGTCGATCTTCTCGCCGTTGAGCTCCTCGGTCACCGCGCGCACGCGGCGTCCGATCTCACCGATGCACGCGCCCTTGGCGTTGATGGACGGGTCGCTGGTGACGACGGCCATCTTGGTGCGGTGCCCCGCCTCGCGCGCGAGCGCCACGATCTCGACGGCGCCGCTGGCGATCTCGGGCACCTCGAGCGCGAACAGCTTGCGCACGAGTCCCGGGTGGGTGCGCGAGACGGTGATCGACGGGCCCTTCGTGCCCTTCGACACCGACGTCACGTAGACGCGGATGCGGGAGCCGTGCGTGTAGGCCTCGCCCGGAACCTGCTCCTCGGGCGGGAGGATGGCCTCGACGGTGCCGAGGTCGACGTGCACCATGCGGGGGTTGGGCCCCTGCTGGATGACACCGGCGACGATGTCGCCCTCTTTGCCGCGGAACTCGCCGAGCACGGCGTCGTCCGCGATGTCGCGCAGACGCTGGTTGATGACCTGCTTGGCGGCGAAGGCGGCGATGCGCCCGAAGTCGTCGGGAGTGCTCTCCTCCTCGCCGATGACGACGCCCTCGTC
Source organism: Microbacterium sp. NPDC089189 (assembly GCF_040685095.1). Lineage (NCBI taxonomy): Bacteria > Bacillati > Actinomycetota > Actinomycetes > Micrococcales > Microbacteriaceae > Microbacterium > Microbacterium sp. NPDC089189. Next base: position 47,099 of record NZ_JBFBHG010000009.1, on the reverse strand, counting down.
GTCGCGCAGGGGAATGAACACGCCCACGTGACCGGTCTTGCGGTCGAGGTGGGAGCGGGCGCCCTCCGGAAGCTCTCCGGTGGGCGATGTGTGCTTGGCGTAGGCGGTGAGGATCGCCTGCTCGATGATGGCGACGAGCTCCTCGAAAGGGATCTCCCTCTCACGCTCGACGGTACGCAGCAGACCGAGATCGATATCCACGGTGTCCTCCCTATTCAGCTCTTCGCGGCGCATGCAGCCACCGCATCCCTCTTACGTTACCCGATCGCTTGCGAGCGGGTCTCGCCTCACCGCTCGCAGTCGTCGAGCACCGACGCGGGCTGGACGTCCGCGCGCAGGGTGTTGGTCCAGCGCACGAGCGAGGTGAGCATCTCGGAGCGGGGCTGCAGGATGTCCTGGTGCCCCCGGCCGGCGAGCTGCATCGAGCGCACGCGCTCCCCCTCGCCGCACAGCCTGTCGACCAGGGTGCGCTGGGCCGACACCGGGATGACCTCGTCTTGTGCGCCCCAGGCGATGAACATCGGCGTCGACCAGGGGCCGGTGGGCACGTTCTCGGCGAGGCGCCGCCCGAGGGCGCCGGTCGTGAGGTTGGCGCTGTCGAAGGGCGTGTCCTCGCTCAGCCCCAGCGCGGCCAACGCCGACACCATCACGCCCGGCTCGCTCAGGCAGCGCTGCGTCATCTCGCGGACGATCGAGCGCGCGCCGGTCGCGACGTAGTCGTCGAGGCGGACGTCGGGGTACGTGTCGGCGTAGGGCACGATCACCCACGAGACGAGAACCGTCAGCATGGCGCCGGCGTCGCCCGAGGTGAGTTCGCGGGCAAGTTCCACGGGATCCGCGGCCGGGGCGAACGCGGCGGTGCCGAGCACCCGGATGCCGGGGGTGTACTCGGGGGCGAGCTGCGTCGTCCACAGCGCCGCGTGCCCTCCCTGCGAGTGTCCCCACACCACGGTGTCGGGCGAGAGCACGACGTCGTCCATCTCGCCGGCGGCGAGCACCGCGTCGAGCGCGGAGTACGCCTCGCCCGTGCCGATGAGGTAGGGGAACTCCCCTTCGGCGCCCTGACCGCTGTAGTCCGGCGCGACCACGACCCATCCGCGGGCGAGCATGCGCTCGAGCGCCGGGATGGCCCACTTGGTGGCGGTGCCGTCGGCCAGACTCGGCGCGCAACCGCGCGCGACGCCGGTCGTGCCGTGGTTCCAGATGATCACCGGTCGCGGACCCGGCGGCGGGTCGTCGGGCAGGATCACCATCGCGCTCCCCACCGCCGGGGCGCCGGTGGAGGACTTCGTCGTGTAGAGGATGCGGCTGACCGCTCCTCGGTCCGGCTCGCGTCCGCCGTAGTCGCCGACGCGGATGAGGCGGCCGTGGCCGGAGGGGACCTCATCCGGGGCGTCGTAGAACGCGTCGACGACCGGCGCGCCGTCGTCGAGGAACTCGTTGAGCCCGAAGCCGCCGACCGTCGTGGCGACCAGCACGAGCGAGAGGGCGTACCGGCCGGTCGCCGTCCACGCGCGCCGTCGGCGCGAGGGCCCCGGTGCCGGGACGGCGCTGACCGAGCGCCGGCGCTCGAGGATCAGGCGCACACCGCGCGAGAGCAGGTCGATGCCGAAGACCACGGTGCGGACCCCGAAGACGACGGCGACCACGAGCAGGGTGACGTCGGGCCAGGTGAGGGACAGGATGCCGAACGCGATCTGCGCCCCGCCCCATACCGCCGCGAGCACCCGCTGACTCAGCACGCCGCGACTGAGCGCGTCGCCGAGCGATGCGAGCCCGCCGACGGCCAGCAGGACGGCGAGCGTCGGAGGCAGGAGCTCGATGCTGCGCCCCAGCCAGATGAGGATCACCACGCCGCCCGCGATCCACGCGACCGCGAGCACACGGGTCCACCAGGCGGGTGCCCGGTGGCGCGCGATGAGCTCCAGAACACCGGAGAGGATCGCGCTCAGCCCGACGTAGACGCCGAGCAGCACGAGCGAGGTGAGCGGGCGGATGACGATGAGCAGCCCCAGGAGCGCGACGCACAGCCCGATGAGCACCATGACCCGGGGCGGCGCGGAGGCGAGCAGCTGCGGCAGCGCGCTGAGGCGCAGTCGGCGTCGCAGCGGCGGGCGGTCGGGCATCCGCACATTCTAGGCAGCGCGCTGATGCGTGCCGGGCCGCCCCGGCGATGCGCTAAGGCGGTCAGCGCATAGGCTGCCGGACATGCCCACGGCACAGGATGCGGCCCGTACCGCCGAGCAGAACCCCGTCGTCCGCGCCCTCGCCCGGGCGGGGTACGCCGCGAACGGGGTCGTCCACGCGCTGATCGGCGCCATCGTGCTCGCGATCGCCGCGGGAGGCGAGGGCGAGAGCGACCAGAGCGGCGCGTTCAAGACCATCGCCGACGCGCCCGCCGGGTTCGTGGCGCTGTGGGCCCTGGCGGTCGCGTTGGCCGCGCTCGGGCTCTGGCACGCGGCGGTGGCGCTGCGCCGCGGCGGCGGCGATCGCTCGGCGTGGGGCGCCCGCATCTCCGAGGCGGGCCAGGCGCTGGTGTTCATCGCGCTCGGGGTCGTCGCCGCATCCGTCGCCCTCGGCGCACGGCCCGTGGCCGACGACAGCGCGGAGGAGGCCAGCCGCGGGGTGCTCTCGGTTCCGGGCGGCCCCTTCGTGCTCGGCGCCGTCGGCGTGGGGATCGCGGTGGGCGGTGTCGCGTTCGTCGTCATGGGGGTGCGACGCAGCTATCGCACCAAGATGTCGATCCCGTCGGGACCGGTGGGCATGGTCACCGACGTGCTCGGCGTGTTCGGATTCGTCGCCAAGGGGGTGTCGCTGCTCACCGTCGGCGTGCTCCTCGTGATCGCCGCCGTCACGGTGGACGCCGATCAGGCGGGCGGCCTCGACGGGGCCATCCGGTCCCTGCTCGGCATGCCCGCCGGTCCGTTCGTCGTGTCGAGCGTCGGTGTCGGCTTCATCGCGTACGGGATCTTCTGCGGGCTGCGGGCGCGGTTCGCCCGACTCTGAGCGCGCGGCGCGGCGGCGGGAGCATCCGCCGGCGTCGGTCGGATTTCCCCGGGCGCGGTGATCGACGCGACTCCCGTCGAGCGGGCATGCTGGCAGGGTGTCCGCAGATCCCCGCTCCCCGCTCCGCACCGCCCCGGGCGGCTATCCCTTCCAGCCGGCAGACCCCGGTCTGATCGGGCTCCTCGGGTTCGTGATCGCGACCCTCACCGCGCAGCTCGCGCACCTCGGCATCCAGGACGAGAACCCGGTGTTCTGGGTCGGCGCCGCGTTCGGCGGCATCGTCCAGGTGACCGCGGGGATGTTGTCGTACTTCATCGGCGACGACTTCCACTTCATCGTCTACAACGCGTTCGGCTGGTACTGGATCGTCGTGCCCGGCTTCCTCCTGGGCGAGGAGCTCGGGTTCTTCGAGGTCACCGCGCAGGCACGCGGGTTCTTCTCGCTCATCTTCGCCGTGCTGGCGTTGGCCTTCGCCGTCGCGGGCTCGCTGCACAACACGGTGCTGCCGATCACCCTGCTGTGCGTGTCGGCAGGCCTCGCGCTGCAGTCCGCCGCGGCGTTCTCCGATCTCGGCGCGCTCGGCACGGCGGGGTCGGTGCTGCTGCTGGCCGCATCGGCCCTCGCGCTCTACCTGCTCGTCGAGAAGTTCTACTGGCGCACCATGCACCGGCACGTGCTCCCGCTCGGCCGCCCGTGGATCGCGGGCGATGCCGACCGGGAGTCGTGACCGGGAGCCTCAGGAGCGCAGGCGGGCCACCGCGTCGGCGGCCGCGACTTCCTCTCGCTCGCCCGTGCGGCGGTCCCAGAGCTCGACCAGACCGTCGGCCGCACCGCGTCCGACGATGACGATGCGGGGCACGCCCACGAGCTCCGCGTCACCGAACTTCACCCCGGGCGACACCTTGGGGCGGTCGTCGTAGAGCACGTCCAACCCGGCGGCCTCGAGGTCGTCCGAGAGCGACGCGGCGAGTGCGAAGGCGGCCGCATCCCGCCCGGTGGCGACCACGTGCACGTCGAAGGGCGCGACCTCTGCGGGCCAGATGAGGCCCTTCGCGTCGTTGTTGAGCTCGGCGATGATCGCGAGGATGCGGGTGACGCCGATGCCGTAGGAGCCCATCGTGACGGTGACGAGCTTGCCGTTCTCGTCGAGCACCTTGAGCCCCAGCGCCTCGGCGTACTTGCGCCCGAGCTGGAAGACATGGCCGATCTCCATCCCGCGGGCGAGCGAGACGGGACCCGAGCCGTCGGGCGCCGGGTCGCCCTCGCGGACGTTCGCGACGTCGACCGAGCCGTCCGCCGAGAAGTCGCGACCGGCGACGAGCGAGTGCACGTGCTTCTCGTCGACGTTCGCGCCCGTGATCCAGCTCGTGCCGTCCGCGACGCGGGGATCGAGCAGATAGCGGATGCCGGTGGCCGACTCCTCGCCCAGCACGGCGCCCGTGGGCGACCAGGGACCGATGTAGCCCTTGACCAGCAGCGGGTGCTTCGCGAAGTCCTCGGCGGTGGCGGGTTCGACCGCGGCCGGAGCGAAGGCCACCTCGACGCGCTTGTCGTCGACCTCACGGTCTCCGGGAAGCCCCACGACGACGAGCTCACGGGAGCCGTCGACGTGCGTCAGCGCGAAGACGACGTTCTTCAAGGTGTCGGCTGCCGTGTACTCGCCCTCGAGCACCGCATTGGCGTGCGCGACGAGCGTCGCGATGGTGGGGGTGTCCGGCGAGTCGAAGATCACGGGCTCGGCGAGGCCGTCGAAGGCCCGAGCCTCGGGCGCCGCCGTGACGTACGCCTCGACGTTCGCGGCGTATCCGCCGGCGGAGCGGACGAAGGTGTCCTCACCGACCGCGGTCGGGTGCAGGAACTCCTCGGAGCGCGAACCGCCCATGGCTCCGGCGTCCGCCTTCACGATGACGTACTCGAGGCCGAGGCGCGAGAAGATGCGCTCGTACGCGTCGCGCTGCGCCTGGTAGCTCGCGTCGAGCCCGGCGTCGCTCGCATCGAACGAGTACGCATCCTTCATCGTGAACTCGCGTCCGCGCAGGAGGCCGGCGCGGGGGCGCGCCTCATCGCGGTACTTGTCCTGGATCTGGTAGATCGTCAGCGGCAGGTCCTTGTACGACGAGTACAGGTCCTTCACGAGCAGCGTGAAGACCTCTTCGTGCGTCGGCGCCAGCAGGTAGTCGGCGCCCTTGCGGTCCTGCAGGCGGAACAGCGCGTCGCCGTACTCGTCCCACCGGCCGGTGGCCTCGTAGGGCTCGCGGGGAAGCAGCGCCGGGAAATGCACCTCGTACGCCCCGGCCGCCGCCATCTCGTCGCGGATGACCTGCTCGATCTTCGCCTTCACCCGCAGACCCAGCGGCAGCCAGGCGAACACGCCCGGCGCCTGACGCCGGATGTAGCCGGCGCGCACCAGCAGCCGGTGCCCGATCACCTCCGCGTCGGCGGGGTCTTCACGGAGCGTGCGGAGGAAGAAGTGCGAGAGACGTGTGACCACGATCGACAAGTCTACGGATGCGGGGCCCCCGGCGCGGGCCGGGTCATCCGAGCGCCGTCAGGATGTCGGCCGCGAGGTCGGCGACTCTTCGGTGCGCCTCCTCGGTCCCGTCCACGAAATCGGTACCCAGGAGGAAGATGTCGTCACCACGTTGCACGAGGAGGTCGCGGTTGTGTCGCTCCCACGCGTAGTTCTCCACGACCAGCGCGGCGCGGTCCGCGCCCTGCACCACGATCGACTGCGCACCATCTGACGCGGCGATGGCGTCGAAGAGCGGCGCCCCGCCGGGCACAAGGGTCAGCCCGAATCCCTGCCCGTTCCCGGTGTACGAATGGCAGTAGTCGACGCCGGTCGACGCGAGTGACCACGCTCGCGTCGGACTCTTCCACACGTCATCCATGCTCGGGGGCGCCTCGACGCTCAGGCCCGCAAGGTCGGGGAATGTTCCAGCGAGTTGCGCGCACACGTCCGCTGACCACGGGGAACCAGTCGCGTCGGCGGACCGCGCTGCGGGGTATGCCTGTGCGCGCTCGCCGATCTCCAGAACGAGTGCTGTGAGATCCGATGAATCGAGCTCTCGCATGGGAACTTCCGAATCGTACGATCCGATCCACGCCGCGTGAACCCAGCTGCCCTCGACGATCGCCGCGGCGGTGCAGGTCTTCTCCTCGCACCCGTAGGTCCCCACCGGGGCGGCCATACCGCCGCTTTCGAAGATCGCGCTCGGGAACACCGTCACCTCGATCGAACCCCACACGTACGCCTCGGGGTAGGCCCAGATGCAGTTCAACGCCCCGCTGAGTTGCTCACCGGGACTCACCCACGGCACCATAACGCGGCGCATTTCGGCCCCCATCCACTCCGCCGCGCGGTCGATCGACAACACGTTGTCGCAGCTGCCGCCGAACGGCGTGACGGCGGAACGCGGCGCGGGATCGACCACAGGCGCGGTCGGTGTCGGCGTGGGGGTCGGCGTCGCCGGAGCACTCGTGGTCTCGACGGGGGTCGCGACCCGGTCCACCGGGCGGACCGCGGCCCAGGTGACCGCCGTCACGATCGCGGCGACCAGCACGAAGGCGGCCGCCCCGGCGGTGAGCTGCATGCGACGGGCGCGGGCTGCCCGCATCCGCACCGCTCCGCCCGTGACCATCTCGCGCATGTCGCGGCGCTCCGCCGGGGACAGCTTGTCGTCGTTCAGGTCCACGATGCCTCCATCGCCGTCATCTCATCGCGCAGTCGCCCCTTCGCGCGGGACAGTCGGGACTTCACCGTGCCGACCGGGATGCCGAGGGCCTCGGCGGCCGAGCGCTCCGGATACCCCTCGAGCACCGTGAGCACCACGACGCTCCGCTCCCCCGCCGGCAGCCGCCGCAGCGCCGCCAGCACACCGCTCTCGTCCTCGGCGACGGGCGCGTCGGCATGCGCGGCGGCGGGGACCTTTCCCAGCAGCGCGCGGTAGCGACGCCCCGACCGCTCGAGGTTCCGCGCGGAGTTGGCCACCGTGGTCAGCAACCACGGCAACGGCGAGCCGTCCACCATCCGCGCGGACGCACGCTTGCGCCACAGCTCGAAGAACGCGATGGCGACCGCATCCTTCGCGTCCTCACGCGCGCTCAGCAGCCGGCACGCGTGCCGGAACAGGCGCGCCTCGTGCCGGTCGAACAATTCCCCCAGCGCGGACTCGTCGCCCGCCCGCAGCCGCTCCGTGAGCGCGGCCTCATCATCTGTCACACCTTGTAGTGTCCGGCACCGGTCGGATGGTTCGCGTCTCGCGAAAGAGATCCCGAGCGTGTGCGCACACCGGAGCGGGATCGCGCACGCGCCCGATTTGACTCGGCCCACCCCGGCATGCGCAATATATTGCATGCCGGTTCCTTCCGAGACGCTCGCCCCTCGCCCGCTGCTGCGCGACGAGGTGCTGCGGAAGCTCCGCGACGCGATCGTCGACGGCACCTTCGCGCCCGACGAGCAGCTCCGCGACGCCGAGCTCGCCACGTGGCTGGGCGTCAGCCGCACACCGGTGCGCGAGGCGCTGCTGGAACTCGGGCGCTCCGGCCTGGTCCGCACCTCGCCCGGCCGCTCGACGGTCGTCGCCCCGGTCGACCCCGCCGCCGTGCGCGACGCCCAGGTCGTCGTCGCCGCCCTCCACCGCGCGGCGCTCGAAGCCGCCGTCCCGCGCCTCACCCCGACCGACATCGCGCGGATGCGGTCGGTCAACGCCGACGTCGCCGCCGCTCAGCAGGCGGGCGATGTGGATGCGACCCTCGCGGCCGACCACGCGTTCCACGACATCACGCTCGCGGCGAGCGGGAACGCCGCGATCCGCGCGGTCCTGGCCCAGTACGAGCCCGTGCTCCGCCGGGCCGAGCGCCTGCGTTTCGCCTCGCACGAGGGGCGCGACTCGGTGGCGCGACACGAGCAGATGATCACGCTGTGCGAGCGCGGGGATGCCGCCGGCGCCGCCGCCCTCGCGGAACAGACCTGGCAGAGCCTCACCGTCGAGGAGCTCCCCGCATCCGATCCATCCGACGTCACCGAGGAGAAGGCCCCATGAAGCTCGATCAGTTCGACCGTTATCCGCTCACGTTCGGGCCCAGCCCGCTGCAGCACCTGAAGCGGCTGTCCGCCCACCTGGGCGGGGCGCAGGTATGGGCAAAGCGCGAGGACGTCTCGAGCGGCCTCGCCTACGGCGGCAACAAGGTCCGCAAGCTCGAGTACATCGTTCCGGACGTCCTCGCCTCCGGCGCCGACACCCTCGTCTCGATCGGCGGCTACCAGTCCAACCACACCCGGCAGGTCGCCGCGGTCGCCGCGCACCTGGGCCTGAAGAGCCGCCTGGTGCAGGAGAAGTGGGTGCCGTGGGAGGACCCGGTGAACGACAAGGTCGGCAACATCCTGCTCTCGCGCATGATGGGCGCCGACTCGCGGCTGGACGACGCCGGGTTCGACATCGGCATCCGCGATTCGTGGAAGAACGCCCTCGCCGAGGTCGAGGCCTCCGGCGGCACGCCGTACGCCATTCCGGCCGGCGCCTCCGAGCACCCGCTCGGCGGCCTGGGCTTCGCCAACTGGGCGTTCGAGCTGGCCGAGCAGGAGAAGCAGCTCGGCGTCTTCTTCGACACGATCATCGTCTGCACCGTGACCGGTTCCACGCACGCCGGCATGATCGCGGGCTTCGCGGCGCTCGAGGAGCTCACCGGCGTCCGGCGTCGCGTGCTGGGCATCGACGCGTCGGCGACCCTCGCGAAGACGACCGACCAGGTGGCGCGCATCGCCCGTCACACGGCGGAGCTCATCGAGCTCGGCCGCGATCTGCGCGACGACGAGATCCAGGTGCTGGAGGGCTGGGCGGGAGAGCTGTACGGGCTCCCCGTCGACTCCACGATGGAGGCGATGGCGCTCGGCGCGCAGCTCGAGGCGATGATCACGGACCCCGTCTACGAGGGCAAGTCGCTCGCCGGACTCATCGATCTCGTCGGCTCGGGAGACATCCCGCGCGACTCGACCGTGCTGTACGCGCACCTGGGCGGGCAGCCCGCCATCAACGCGTACCACCGCCTCTGGGACTGACAGCCCCGGGGCCGTACCGCCTCAGGCGGTGACGACCTGCGCCGTGCCGAGGGGGGCCTCCGGGCCCATCTCGGCCGCCAGGCGGTTCGCCTCGGCGATCAGCGTCTCCACGATGTCGGCCTCGGGCACGGTCTTCACGACCTCGCCCTTGACGAAGATCTGCCCCTTGCCGTTGCCGCTCGCGACCCCGAGGTCGGCGTCGCGGGCTTCGCCGGGGCCGTTCACGACGCATCCCATGACCGCCACGCGCAGCGGGACGGTCATGTCCTTCAGGCCCTCGGTCACGTTGTCGGCCAGGGAGTACACGTCGACCTGGGCCCGCCCGCACGAAGGGCACGAGACGATCTCGAGCGTGCGCTCGCGCAGGTTCAGCGACTGCAGGATCTGATGACCGACCTTGACCTCTTCGGCCGGCGGCGCCGAGAGCGAGACGCGGATCGTGTCGCCGATGCCCTCCGAGAGCAGGATGCCGAAGGCCGTGGCCGATTTGATCGTGCCCTGGAACGCCGGGCCCGCCTCGGTCACCCCGAGGTGCAGCGGCCAGTCGCCGCGTTCGGCGAGCAGGCGGTAGGCCTTCACCATGACGACCGGATCGTTGTGCTTGACCGAGATCTTGAAGTCGTGGAAGTCGTGCTCCTCGAACAGCGACGCCTCCCACACGGCGCTCTCCATGAGCGCCTCCGGGGTGGCCTTGCCGTACTTCTCGAGCAGACGCTTGTCGAGCGAGCCCGCGTTGACACCGATGCGCAACGAGACGCCGGCCGCGGACGCGGCGGCGGCGATCTCGCCGACCTTGTCGTCGAACTGCCGGATGTTGCCGGGATTGACCCGGACGGCGGCGCAGCCGGCATCGATCGCCTGGAAGACGTACTTGGGCTGGAAGTGGATGTCGGCGATGACCGGGATCTGGCTCTTCGCCGCGATGATGTGCAGCACGTCCGCGTCGTCCTGCGTGGGCACGGCGACACGCACGATCTCGCATCCGGATGCGGTGAGTTCGGCGATCTGCTGGAGCGTCGCGTTGATGTCCGTCGTCTTCGTGGTCGTCATCGACTGCACGCTGACCGGGGCGTCGCCACCCACCAGGACCTTGCCGACGCGGATCTGGCGACTCTTGCGGCGGGGGGCGAGGATTTCCGGGATGCGGGGCATCCCGAGATTCACGGCTGGCACACGCTCAGCCTACGCGCCCGCGCCTGAGCGCGGCCCGATGACCCGGCATCAGGACAGACGCTTCATCTCGTCCTGGATCTTGTCCTCGGGCGGTCCGCCGTCGCCGGGCCCGAACGCCCGGATGCCGGTGAGCACGACGCCGATGCCGATCGCTCCGATGGGCCAGAGCGGCCAGAAGTAGCCCTCCCCGCCGACCAGCCAGATCACCGTGAAGAGCCCCGACAGCACGACCCACGTGGCCAGGGCGTACCAGAACGACTGCCGAGCTTTGAGCCTGTTGATGGCGCGATCGCGCAGCTCCCCCGAGTCCGTCATGGCGCCGAGCATAGTGGGCATGTGGTAATTTCGGGCCCATGCTCGCGAACCCCTCCTCCTGGTGGCTCACCGTTTAGGCGGTGTGCGCGTGCGACACGAACCGCCTCCGGGCGGTTCTTCTGCGTTGAGGCGGCCGCTCCCCCGATGAAGGAACGACCATGACCGGCACGACAGCGGATCTGCTCACCTCCCTGGCCTCCTCGGATGCCCCGTTCGCGCTGATCGCGCGCGACGACGCCTGGGTCGAGGTGCTGACCGGCGACGTCGTGGATGTCGAGCTGCTCGCGGACATCCCCCTGCTCGATGCGGAGGGGGTTCCCCGAGAGGTGCTGGCCCTCGTCCCCTACCGCCAGGTGCGCGAACGCGGGTTCGTCTGCCACGACGACGGCGCGCCGCTGCGCTGCCTCGTCGTCGACACGCACACCCGCCTTCCGCGCTCCGAGGTGCTCGCGGCCCTGCCCACGACCCCGGTCCCGCTCGCCGATCCCGGCTTCGACCTGTCCGACGACGAGTACGCCGACATCGTCCGCACCGTGATCGCGGACGAGATCGGACGCGGCGAGGGCGCGAACTTCGTCATCCGTCGCGACTTCACCGCCGCGGTCGACGCCCCCGAGCGCACGGCCGCCCTCACCTGGTTCCGCGCGCTCCTCGAGCACGAGCGCGGCGCCTATTGGACCTTCGCCGTCGTCACCCCCGGCCACGTCGCCGTGGGCGCGAGCCCCGAGGCCCACGTGAGCGCACGCGACGGCGTCGTCACGATGAACCCCATCTCCGGCACTTTCCGCCACCCCGCGGGCGGCGCCACGGTCGAGACGCTCAGCGCCTTCCTCGAGTCGACGAAGGAGACCGAGGAGCTCTTCATGGTCGTCGACGAGGAGCTGAAGATGATGAGCGCCGTCTGCACCGACGGCGGCCGCATCACCGGCCCGCATCTCAAGGAGATGTCGCGCCTCACGCACACCGAGTACATGCTGCGCGGCTCGTCGCGGCTCGACCCGCGCGACATCCTGCGCGAGACGATGTTCGCGCCGACGGTCACCGGGTCGCCCATGCAGAACGCGTGCACGGTGATCGCCCGCCACGAACGCGCACCCCGCGGCTACTACTCCGGCGTCGCGGCGCTCTTCACCCCCACGGGACGCGACGACGCGACGCACGACCTCGATGCCCCCATCCTCATCCGCACGGCCTACCTCGTCGACGGACGCCTCCGTGTCCCGGTCGGCGCGACGCTCGTGCGCCACTCCGACCCGGACGGTGAGGTGGGCGAGACCCACGGCAAGGCCGCCGGCGTGCTCGGCGCGATCGGGGCCGTGCCGCGCGAGGCGCGCGCGGACGTCGACGCCCCTACCGCCGCGCCGACACCGCTCGCGGACGACCCGGCCGTCGCCGCGCTGCTCGCCTCGCGCAACTCGCGGCTCGCCTCGTTCTGGCTGAACCCCCAGGCCGGCGGGGCGCACGTGGGCCCGTTCGCCGGACGTACCGCGATCGTGGTGGATGCGGAGGACCGCTTCACGACCATGCTCGCGCACCAGCTGCGCCACCTGGGGCTCGAGACGCGGATCGTGCCGTGGGCGGAGGCGGATCCCGCGCTCCTCGCCGCCGCCGACCTGGTCGTGTCCGGCCCCGGCCCCGGCGACCCCCGCGACGCCGACAGCCCCCGCATCCAGCGGATGCGGGGCGTCGTCGAGACGCGGCTGGCGTCGGGCCGACCGCTGCTCGCGGTCTGCCTGAGCCACCAGATCCTCGCCGACCGGCTCGGCATCGGTCTCGCGCCGCTCGATCGCCCGCACCAGGGCCTGCAGCTGGACGTCGACGTGTTCGGGCGCCCCGCATCCATCGGGTTCTACAACACGTTCACCGCGCGCCTCGCGCCCGGCACCGACGGGATCGACGGCGCCGAGGTGTCGGCGGACCCCGCGACGGGCGACGTCTACGCGCTCCGCGGGCCCGGCTTCGCCTCCGTGCAGGGGCACCTCGAGTCGATCCTGTCGCGCGACGGCATGATCACGCTGGAACGGCTGATCGGGCACGCGCTCGGCAGCGTCGCCGTCTGAGCGGGGCTACAGCAGCGAGACCGGGTTGAAGAGGTCCGCGAGGATCAGCGTGCCGCCCATCACGACGAGCGCGACGAACACGACCATCGTGAACGGCACGAGCCGGGTGGCGTCGACGGGCTTCGGCGCGGGGCGCGAGAACAGCCGCGCCCACGCGCGCTTGATGCCGTCCCAGAGCGCCACCACGACGTGACCGCCGTCGAGCGGCAGCAGGGGCACCAGGTTGAAGACGAACAGGGCGATGTTGAGCGATCCCAGCAGACCGATCATGCCGGCCACGCGGTTGAGGACGGGGGCATCGGATGAGGCGACCTCGCCCGCGATCACCCCGGCGCCGACGACGCTGAGCGGTCCGTTCGGGTCGCGCTCCTCGCCGGTGAACAGCGTCGCACCGGCCTCGACGATCTTGACCGGCAGCTGCCAGATGATCCCGGCGACCGCGCCGACGTTCTCGAAGGCCGCCTGAGGGCCCACCCAGATCGGTTGACGCACGAACTCCGAGGTCGGGCGGAAGCCCACGAAGCCCACGTCCGCGCCGTCGGACGACGGCACGGCGGTGGGGGTGACCGACAGGGTGCGCTCCGCGCCGCCCCGCTCGACGACGAACGTCAGGGTGCGACCGGCCGACTGCTGGATGATCGCGGACGCCTCGGCGAAGTCGGCGGTCGAGGTGCCGTCGATCGAGACGATGACGTCGCCCTCCTGCAGGCCCGCACGCTGCGCGGGCGTCTGGCCGGGCGCGCACTCCGAGGCGTCGGAGGCCGTGGCGGATGCGGGCACGCATGCACTGAGCGATCCGACCGTGGAGGATGCCGTCTGCACCCCGATCCCGCTGAACAGGATCGCGAAGAGCACGATCGCGAGCAGGAGGTTCATGAACGGCCCGCCGAGCATGATGACGATGCGCTTCCACATCGACAACCGGTAGAACGTGCGGTCTCCGGCGCCGATGAGGGTCTCCTCGTTCGCCGCCCGCGCGTCCTGCACCAGGGTGGAGAAGAAGCGCGAGGATGCGCGCCGCGGGGTCGTCTCGGCGCCGGGAGCGGGCGGGTACATGCCCGCCATCGAGATGTAGCCGCCCAGCGGCAGGGCTTTGAACCCGTACTCGGTCTCACCCCGTCGCCAGGAGAAGAGCGTCGGCCCGAAGCCGATCATGTACTGACCGACGCGTACGCCGAAGGCCTTGGCCGGCACCAGATGGCCGACTTCGTGGAGGGCGATCGAGATCGCGAGTCCGATCACCAGGACCACGATGCCGACCACGAAAGCGAGGATCGTCACCTGCCCACCGTAGTGGCGACGGCTTTGAGCCAGCCGAATGAGCGCCGCCCGACGGGCGCGCTCGGCACCGCCGTCGCGCAGGAGGAATCTCCCCGGCAGGACGATCGGCGCCGCATCCTCCTGCGGAGGGGATTGCTCCTGCGGGCGGGTGGCGCCGATCACGGCGGGCGAGGCCCCGTCTGGTTGAATGGACAGCCATGTCCTCCTCGAATCTGCCCCCGGTCCTGCGGCCCGAGCACCCCCCGACGCGCGCGCTGTCGGAGCTCGCCGACCGGTTCGGCGCCGAGGTGCGCGGCGACGCGTCGCACGTCACCCTCAACGGCATCACCCTCGCCACCGCCGACCTGCGGGCGGGCGAAGCATTCGTCGCGCTGCAGGGCGTGAACCGTCACGGAGCCGACTTCGCGGTGGATGCCGCCGCGAAGGGCGCGGTCGCCGTCATCACGGATGCCGCGGGCGCCGAACGGGCGAGCGCATCGGGCCTGCCCGTGCTCGTGCTCGAGGCCCCGCGGTCGCGCATGGGCGAGCTGTCGGCCTGGGTCTACGGCACCGGGCCCGACGACGACCTGCCGATCCTGTTCGCGCCCACCGGGACGAACGGCAAGACGAGCGTCTCGCATCTGCTGGAGGGCATGCTGGGCCAGCTGGGCGTCACGACGGGACTCTCGTCGACCGCAGAACGCCACATCGCCGGTCAGGTCATCGTGTCGCGGCTGACCACCCCGGAGGCCTCCGAGTTCCACGCGCTGCTGGCCCTCATGCGCGAGCGCGGCGTCGAGGCCGTGGCGGTGGAGGTGAGCGCGCAGGCGCTCAGCAGGCACCGCGTCGACGGCATCGTCTTCGACGTCGCCGCGTTCACCAACCTCTCCCACGACCACCTCGACGACTACGCCGACATGGCCGAGTACCTCGAGGCCAAGCTGGCGCTCTTCCGCCCCGACCGGGCACGTCGCGCGGTGATCTCGCTCGATTCCGCCGCCGCCGCCGAGGTCGTCGCCCGCAGCGAGATCCCGGTGACCACCGTGGCGACGCCCGACATCGCGGCGGACCGTGAGCTCGCCGCATCCGCCGAGTGGATCGTCGACATCCTCGACGAGCGCCCCGAGGGCACCCGGTTCTCGCTCCGCGGCCCGAACGGCGAGGCGCTCGAGACGGTCGTGCCGGTGATCGGGCGCCACATGGCCTCCAATGCGGGCCTCGCGATCGTGATGATGCGCGAGGCGGGATACGCCTGGGAGCGCATCGTGGCGGCCCTCGACGGCCGGCGGATCGAGGCGTACCTGCCGGGCCGCACCGAGCGGGTATCGGGCGAGACCGGGCCCGCGGTCTACGTCGACTTCGGCCACTCCCCCGACGCCTTCGAGAAGACCCTCGCCGCGGTGCGACGGGTCACCCCCGGACGCGTGCTGATGCTGTTCGGCGCCGACGGCGATCGCGATGCGACCAAGCGCCACGACATGGGCCGCACCGGAGTCGAGGGCAGCGACATCCTCGTCATCACCGATCACCACCCGCGCTTCGAGGACCCGTCCTCCATCCGCTCGACGCTCATCGAGGGTGCGCGCCGCGCGCGCCCCGACGCCGAGATCCACGAGTACTCGCCCCCGGAGGCGGCCATCGTGGCGGCCGTCGCACTCGTGGGCGACGGCGATGCGATCCTCTGGGCCGGCCCCGGCCACCAGGACTACCGCGACATCCGCGGCGTCCGCACGCCGTACTCGGCGCGCGAGCTCGCCCGGCGGGCGCTCCGCGACGCCGGCTGGGATGTCCCCGAGCCGCACTGGCCGGTCCCCTACTCCGACTGACCCCCGCACGTCCCGACGCCCGCGCTCTGCGCTCCGGCGCGGGTTATTCCTGGCCCGCACGCCCGCCTCCTCCCGCGGCCGCGTCCTACCGTGAAGCCAGGCCCGCCGGGCGGGCGCCCAACGACGACGCACACACCCGACGCGACCTGACCCACGAGGACAAGGAAGCGAGAACCATGAGCATCGTCAGCACGACCGGACTCACACGAGACGACAGCGACGCCCTCCCCACGGCGTGGACAGGCTTCACCCCGGGACCCTGGCAGGACGCGGTCGACGTCCGCGACTTCATCCAGCGCAACTACACCCCGTACACCGGCGACGCGGCGTTCCTGGCCGGCCCCACGGCCCGGACGACGCATGTCTGGGACACGCTCTCGGCCCTGTTCCCCGAGGAGCGCGAACGCGGTGTCTACGACATCGACCCCTACACGCCGGCGGGCATCACCGCCCACGCGCCCGGGTACATCGCGAAGGACGACGAGCTCATCGTGGGCCTGCAGACCGACGCTCCGCTCCGCCGCGCGATCATGCCGAACGGCGGATGGCGCATGGTCGAGGGCGCGCTCAAGACCTACGGCTACGAGGTGGACGACACCCTCAAGTCCATCTTCACGCAGTACCGGAAGACCCACAACGCGGCGGTCTTCGACGTGTACTCCCCCTCGGTCCGCGCGGCGCGCAGCTCGCACATCATCACGGGGCTGCCGGATGCGTACGGCCGCGGCCGCATCATCGGCGACTACCGGCGGGTGGCGCTCTACGGCGTCGACGCCCTGATCTCGGCGAAGAAGATCGACAAGCTCGAGCTGGACTCGACCCCCTTCACCGAGGACGTCGTGCGCGCTCGCGAGGAGCACGCGGAGCAGATCCGCGCCCTGGGTGAGCTGAAGCGCATGGCGGCGTCGTACGGCATCGACATCTCCGGCCCCGCCACCACCGCCCGCGAGGCCGTGCAGTGGCTGTACTTCGCCTACCTCGGCGCGGTCAAGGAGCAGAACGGCGCCGCCATGTCGCTCGGGCGCACCTCCACGTTCCTCGACGTGTACCTGGAGCGCGACATCGCGGCCGGGACGCTCACCGAGTCCGAGGCGCAGGAGCTCGTCGACGACTTCGTCATCAAGCTGCGCATCGTGCGGTTCCTGCGCACCCCCGAGTACGACGAGCTGTTCTCGGGCGACCCGACCTGGGTGACCGAGACCATCGCGGGGGTCGGCGAGGACGGCCGTCCGCTGGTCACCCGCACCTCGTTCCGCTACCTGCAGACGCTCTACAACCTGGGCCCCGCCCCGGAGCCGAACATGACGGTGTTCTGGAGCTCGGCGCTGCCCGGCGGCTTCAAGGACTTCTGCGCCCAGGTCTCGATCGACACCTCTGCGGTGCAGTACGAGTCGGACGACCTGATCCGCGCGGAGTGGGGCGACGACGCGGCGATCGCCTGCTGCGTCTCCCCCATGCGCGTCGGCAAGCAGATGCAGTTCTTCGGTGCCCGCGTGAATTTGGCCAAGACCCTGCTGTACGCCATCAACGGCGGCCGCGACGAGGTCTCGGGCGAGCAGATCGCCCCGCAGGAGGCGCCCGTCGGCGACGGCCCGCTCGATTTCGACGACGTGTACGCCCGCTTCGACCGGATGATGGACTGGCTGGCGGCGACCTACGTGGAAGCCCTCAACTGCATCCACTGGTCGCACGACAAGTACGCGTACGAGCGGCTCGAGATGGCCCTGCACGACAAGGACGTGCTGCGCACGATGGCGTTCGGCATCGCCGGGCTCTCGGTCGCCGCCGACTCCCTCTCGGCGATCAAGTACGCCACCGTCACCCCCGTGCGCGACGCGCGCGGCGTGGTCGTGGACTACCGGACCGACGGCGTGTACCCGGCCTACGGCAACGACGACGACCGCGCCGACGGCATCGCCGTCGACATCGTCGAGCGCTTCATGACCAAGCTCCGCCGGCACCCGATGTACCGCGACGCGCGACCCACGCAGTCGGTCCTCACGATCACCTCGAACGTCGTCTACGGCAAGGCCACCGGCAACACCCCCGACGGGCGCCGTGCGGGCGAGCCGTTCGCGCCGGGGGCCAACCCCATGAACGGCCGGGACACGCACGGGATGCTCGCCTCGGCCCTGTCGGTCGCGAAGGTGCCCTACTCGGAGGCGCAGGACGGGATCTCGCTCACCAACACCATCGTCCCGGCGGGCCTCGGCCGCACCGGCGAGGAGCGCAGCGGTCATCTGGCGGGCCTGCTCGATGCGTACTTCGACTCCCGCGGCTATCACATGAACGTCAACGTGCTGAACCGCGAGACGCTGCTGGACGCGATGGAGAACCCGGAGAACTACCCGCAGCTCACCATCCGCGTGTCGGGGTACGCGGTCAACTTCGTCCGCCTCACCCGCGAACAGCAGCTCGACGTGCTCTCGCGGACCTTCCACGGGGGGATGTGAGCGGACCATGACGATCGTCAGATCGCCGCTTCCGCGCGAAGCGACGCGACTCGACGCTCCGACCGAGGAGGCCTGCTCCGCCCGTCGCGGCGGGGCGGGCCTCCACGGCCTCCAGGTCGCCGACATCGATCGCGCCGCCCGGTTGGCGGCCATGCGCACGGGCGAGCTGGGCTCGGTCCATTCGTGGGAGCTCGTGACGGCCGTCGACGGGCCTGGGACCCGCATGACGCTGTTCCTCAACGGCTGCCCGCTGCGGTGCCTCTACTGCCAGAATCCCGACACCTTCGCGATGAAGGACGGGGTCCCGGTCATGGCGGAGGCCGTGCTCGACCGTCTTCGCCGGTACCTGCCGGTGTTCCGCGCCTCGGGCGGCGGACTCACGATCTCGGGCGGCGAGGTGCTCATGCAGCCGTCGTTCGCGACCCGCCTCATCCGCGGAGCCAAGGCGATGGGGGTGCACACGGCGCTCGACACCTCGGGGTTCCTCGGCGCCCACGCCTCCGACGAGCTGCTGGCCGACACCGACCTGCTCCTGCTCGACGTCAAATCCGGCGACCCCGACACCTACCGTCGCGTGACGGGGCGCGAGCTCGAACCCACCCTGGAGTTCGGCGAGCGCGTGGCCCGTCGCGGCGACACCGAGATCTGGATCCGTTTCGTGCTCGTGCCGGGGCTGACCGACGACCCCGACAACGTCGAGCTCGTGGCACGGTACGCGGCGTCGCTGAACGAGATCGCTCCGGGCACCGTCACGCGCGTCGAGGTGCTGCCGTTCCACCAGATGGGCCGGGACAAGTGGCGCGAGCTGGGACGCGCCTACCCGCTCGAAGACGCCCAGCCTCCCACCGTGGCGCTGCTGGACCGCGTCCGCGGGCAGTTCCGCTCACACGGCCTGACCGTCTACTGAGCGGATGCGGCGATGGCCGCGTCCGCGGAGCGGCGCGCCCATTGCTCGGCGTCGGCCAGCGCCTCACGCGTGAGGGCGGCCGGCGCCGTGTGCGCGTCGACCACGCGCTCGATGACCTCGACGATGCCGAGGAAGCCGATCCGACCCTCGTGGAAGGCGTCGACGGCCTGCTCGTTGGCGGCGTTGAAGACCGCGGGGTAGGTGCCGCCCGCTCGACCCACCCGCTTCGCGAGCGCCACCGCGGGGAACGCCGCCTCGTCCAGCGGCTCGAACGACCAGGTCGACGCCGTCGTCCAGTCGAGCGGTCGTCCCACCCCGGCCACCCGATGCGGCCAGTCCAGACCGAGCGAGATCGGCAGGCGCATGTCGGGCGGTGAGGCCTGGGCCAGGGTGGAGCCGTCGACGAACTCGACCATGGAGTGCACGATCGACTGCGGGTGCACCACGACGTCGATCGCGTCGTAGGGCACGCCGAACAGCAGATGCGCCTCGATGACCTCGAGCCCCTTGTTGACGAGCGTGGCCGAGTTGGTCGTCACCACGCGCCCCATGTCCCAGGTGGGGTGCGCGAGGGCCTCCGCGGGGGTCACCGCGGCGAGCTCCTCCCGGCGGCGGCCTCGGAACGGGCCGCCGGATGCGGTGAGCACGAGCCGTCCGACCTCGGAGGGGGCGCCCGCGCGCAGCGCCTGTGCGATCGCGGAGTGCTCGGAGTCCACCGGCACGATCTGGCCGGGAGCCGCGATCGCCGTCACGAGGTCGGCGCCGACGATGAGCGATTCCTTGTTCGCCAGCGCCAGCGTGCGTCCCGACTCGAGCGCCGCCAGCGTCGGGCCGAGCCCGACCGAGCCGGTGATGCCGTTGAGCACCACGTCGGCGGGCACATCGCGGACGAGCTGCTCGGCCTCCGCGGCCCCCAGCGCCGTGTGCGCGACGCCGAACCGCTCCGCCTGCGCCGCCATCCCGGCGCGGTCGCGGCCGGCGGCGAGGCCGACGACCTCGAACCGGTCGCGATTCGCCTCGATGACCTCCAGCGCCTGCGTGCCGATCGACCCGGTCGATCCGAGGATGACGACGCGCCGCATGAGCCCGCTCCGCTCAGCCCGCGGCGGGCGCGGTCGTGGCGAGGATGTCGACGACGAAGACGAGCGTCTCGTTCTGCAGCTCGTGGCCCTCGCTGGCGCCGTAGCCGAACGCCGGCGGCACCACGACCAGCACCTGGGAACCGACGGTCTGGCCCTCGAGCGCCTGCTTGAAGCCCTCGACCACACCCGACGTCGCAAAGGATGCGGGGGTGCCGCGGTCCCAGCTGGAGTCGAACACGGATCCATCCGACCACTTCACGCCGGTGTACTGCACCAGCACGGTGGCGCCGGGCTCGACGACGGCTCCGTCGCCCTTCTTGAGCGTCTCGAGCTGCACCTCGGTGGGCGCCTCGGTGTCGGGGATCTCGATCGTGGGGGCACCGGCGTCGTCGAGCGTCACCGTCGGGAGACCGTCGACCGGTTCCTGGGGCTCGCCCCACGCGGCATCGGGGGTGGTGCCGAGCAGGTCGATGACGAAGATCTGTGCGGGCGTCGAGCCGTTGGCGGGAAGCGTCGTCACGACGCGGGTGCCGATGGAGGCGCATCCGAGCACCTGACCGAGCAGCGACTGCGCCACGATCGGCTGCGGCGTGATCTCGCCCTCGGAATAGCCGGCGGATTCGAGCAGCTCACCGGTCGTCACGTCGAAGGCGGTGACCGCGTAGTTGACCAGGTCGCCGTCGGCGATCACCTCGCCGTCGCCCTCCGTGACGACGGTGCGCTGCGGATCGGTGATCTCCAGCGGTGCGGTGAAGGTCGCGGCGGGCTCCTGGCCCACCTCGCCCGTGACCTCGATGGCGTCCGAGGCGGCACCGGAATCCAGCACGCCCGCGCACAGGTCGGCGGACGCGGCGCTGGCGGTGGGAGTGGCCGCGTCGTCCGCGGCGGACGAGCATCCCGCCAGCACGAGCGCAGACAGAGCGGCAGCGGACAGGGCGAGCAGCGGGCGAACGCGCACGAGGGACCTCAATCGATCGGAGCGGGGGACGCTCCATCCTTGCGCATCAGGTCATGCGTCCGCTGGGAGGCGCCCGGATTCACCCTATGCGCGACGGGGAATGCGATCCGCAGTAGCCTCTTCTGGTGACCGAAGCGGAGAAACCCGACGTGCCCGACGAGCGCACGAGTGCGGAAGCACCGCTGAACGACACCGGATTCACCTACTTCGTGGGGCGGAACATCCTCGCCCCCCTCGCTCGGATGATCTACCGGCCCCGGATCGAGGGGCGCGCGCTCGTGCCGCGGACCGGCCCGGTCATCTTCGCGGCGAACCACCTGTCGTTCATCGATTCGTTCGTGATCCCCCTCGCCGCGCCCCGTCCCGTGCAGTTCCTGGCGAAGTCCAGCTATTTCGACGGCCCGGGCCTGAAGGGCAAGCTGTCGCGCGAGTTCTTCACGGCCCTCGGCGCGAGCCCGGTCGAACGCGGTGCGGGACAGGCCGCGCTCGACGCCCTCGACCAGCAGCGGCGCATGCTGGAGGCCGGCAAGCCCATCGCCCTGTACCCCGAGGGCACGCGGTCCCTCGACGGCCGCCTCTACAAGGGCCGCACGGGCGTGGCCTTCCTGGCACTGCAGACGGGTGCCCCCGTGGTTCCCGTCGGGCTCATCGGCACCAACGAGGCGATGCCGGTCGGAGCCAAGTTCCCCCGTCTCAGCCCCCGCGTGACGATCCGGTTCGGCGCACCGCTCGACCTCTCGGCCCACGGCGCCGCGAACTCGGGCCGCGCCCGGCGGCTCGCCACCGACGAGATCATGGCCGCCATCCACGCGCTGTCCGAGCAGGAGCTCGCGGGCACCTACAACGAGGTGCCCGCCCACGGGACGATCGAGCGCATCAAGCAGGTCCTGCCGCACGAACGCCGCTGACCGGCTCGCGGCGCGGTGTCAGGACGCCGCGGTGATCTGCGCCTCGTGGCGCACCGGGAAGTTGACGGAGTTCGCGATGAAGCACCAGTCGTGGGCCTGCGCGTGCGCGGCCTCGGCGGCCTCGATCATCGACGCGTCGGCGACGACGACCCGCGGATGCAGCACGACCTCCGTGAACCACCCCGCCCCCGTGCTCTCCACCGTCATCGTGGCGGTGGCGTCGTCCTCGTAGGACAACACGGTCACTCCCGTCGTCACGCACGCGTGCAGGTACGACAACATGTGGCACTGCGAGAGCGACCCCAGCAGCATGTCCTCCGGGTTCCACCGCTCCGCATCCCCGCGGAAGGGCACGTCCGCGGAGGCGAGCAGGTCGGGCTTGCCCTCGATCGACAGCGTGACGGATCGGTCGTAGTCGCGGTATCCGCTGGTCCCCGCGCCCCGGTCGCCCGTCCACGTCGCATGCAGCCGATAGTGATGCTCGCTCATCGCCCCAGTCTGACATGCGCGTACGGGCACGGGGATAGGCTGAGAGGATGCCCGAGACGTTCCCCGTGACCGCCGCCGTCGAACTCGCCGTGGTGGAGCGCAGTGGCTTCGTCGAGTCACGACACAGCGGTTCCGCGGTCGTCCTCGCCCCCGACGGGACGACCATCGCCTCGCACGGCGCCCCCGGCGCCGCGGTCCTCCCCCGCTCCACGCTCAAGCCCCTGCAGGCCCTCGCCTGCGTCACGGCCGGCGCGTCGCTCGGGGGCGAGCGCCTGGCGCTCGCGACGGCGAGCCACAGCGGCACCGAGCGTCACGTCGCGGTCGTGCGGTCGATCCTCGAGGAGGCGGGACTCACCGAGGACGATCTCGGGTGCCCGCCCGCCTGGCCCGGCGACTCGGCCGCCCGCGACGAGATGGTACGCGATCATGCCGCCCCCTCCCGGCTGCGCATGAACTGCTCCGGCAAGCACGCCGCCATGCTGCTGGCCTGCCGCGCGAGCGGATGGGACACCGCGAGCTACCTCGACCCGTCGCACCCGCTGCAGCTGCACATCCGCGAGGTCATCGAACGGCTCAGCGGTGAGCGCCCCTCGGCGACGGCGATCGACGGGTGCGGCGCCCCGGTGCACGCGGTCACCCTCACGGGTCTTGCCCGCGGCATCCACCGGATGGGCACCTCGTCGGAGCGCTCGCCGTTCGCGCTGCACCGCACGGCGGCGGCGCTGATCGCCGCGGTCCGCGAGCACCCGTGGACGATCGACGGCCCCGGTCGCCCCGACACCGTCGTGATCGAGCGCACGGGCGTGTTCGCCAAGACCGGAGCCGAGGGGCTGATCGTCATGGTCGCCCCCGACGGCACGACGGCGGCGGCGAAGATGCTGGACGGCTCCTCACGCGCCGCCAGCACGGTCGCGCTGCGCCTGCTCGAGCGTGCGGGCGCCGTGACGACGGCGGATGCGGACCGGGCGCGCACCGACCTGGGGCTCGCCGTGCGCGGCGGCGGTCAGATCGTCGGCGTCATCCGCCCCGTGGTCTGATCCCGTCCGGCCGCACGCTCTCCCGAGAACGGGACGGCCGCGCCGCCCGACGGGGGCCGGTCAGGCGAGGCCGCCGTCGACGGAGCGGCTGTACTCACCGGGCTCGTCGGGCACCATCACGGGGGTGTCGCGGTTGAGGCTCTCGCCGCGGAAGAACCGCTTCGAGCGCGGGAACAGGAACCACAGGAACATCAGCACGACGCCCACCAGGAGTGCGCCGATGCCGATCACGAACGTGCCGCCGATGCCGAGCAGCACCGTGTAGCCGTAGTCCACGTCCCACATGTCGATCGCCGACTGCACGAACGCATAGGTGAGCATCAGCGCACCGAGCAGCGGCAGGAGCCCCCGGTAGAAGAAGTCCCGCGCCGAGTCGAACAGGGTGCGGCGGAAGTACCAGACGCACGCGTACCCGGTGATCGCGTAGTAGAAGGCGATCGCGAGCCCCAGCGACAGGATCGAGTCCTGCAGGATGTTGTCGCTGATGAGCGACATGCCCACGTAGTAGACGATCGCCACGACGCCCATGACGAGCGTCGAGAACGAGGGGGTCTTGAACCGGGGGTGGACGTCCTTGAAGCGGGCGGGAAGCGCCCGGTAGACGCCCATCGCGAGCGTGCCGCGTGCCGTGGGCAGGATCGTCGTCTGCGTCGAGGAGATCGCCGAGATGAGGACGGCCACGACCAGCACCCACCCGAACGGCCCCAGCAGCCCGTCCTTGATGGCGAGGAAGAAGTCGTCGGCGTTCGCCTCGTTGCCGAGCCCCGTGCCGCTCTCGCCGAGTCCGGCGTACATCATCGCGGCGATCGTGACCGACACGTAGGTGAAGAGCAGGATGACGGTCGTCAGCAGCGCCGCACGACCGGGGATCCGCTTCGGGTCCTTGGTCTCCTCGTTGAGGGCGAGGCAGGTGTCCCAGCCCCAGTAGATGAAGAGCGCGAGCAGGACGGCCTCGGTGAAGCCGCTCCACTCCGTGAAGGCGAACGGGCTCAGCCACTCCCAGTCGAACGGGGTGGGGTTCGGGGCGGTGCCGGCGAAGAACTGCCAGAGTGCCGCCACGACGAAGATCACGAGGGCCAGGTACTGGACGGCCAGCAGGATGTTCTGCAGCCGCTCGCCGATCTCGACGCCGCGCCAGCTCACCCACGTCATCGCGGCGATGAACACGACGGCGACGAGCAGGATGCGCCAGTCGTCGTTCTCGAACTCCTGCCCGAGCAGCGACCAGAAGTACACGGACGCGATCTGGGCGAGATTGGCGAGGACCACCATGCCCGCCACCGCGACGCCCCATCCGCCCATCCACCCGACCCACGGCCCGAAGGCCTTGGTGCCCCAGGTGAAGGTCGTGCCGCAGTCGGGCACCTCGCGGTTCAACTCGCGATACGCGAACGCGATGAAGAGCATCGGCACGAAGGCCACGATGAAGGCGATCGGCGCCTGCGCACCGACGGCCAGCACGACGAAACCGAGCGTCGCCACGAGCGAGTAGACCGGCGCGGTGGAGGCCAGACCGATGACGGTCGATCCCCAGAGGCCGAGCGTTCCGGCCGCGAGGCCTTTGCCGTCGCTGCGCTGCAGGTTGATGGGCGTGGTTGCCATGTGCTGAACGTAGGGGTGCGAGCCGAGCGCGGTCAAGCAGCGCGTCGACGGCGCGGCGGATCGATGCCGGGCAGCACGATGCGCTGCGGGGGTGCCCCGTCGTGCAGCAGCCACCCGCGCCCGCGCCCGGGGGCGCAGTACGGCGGCAGCGCGCGGTCGCCGGTGAGGATGCGGTACTCGATCGCGCAGGAGGCGTCGACGACGAGCTGGCCGCGCGATCGGACCGCGTGCAGGACGGGCCACTCCCGCTGCCACTGCTCCGGCTCCCCCAGCACGGCCACCGGTGCGCCACCCCGCTCGATCGCCGCGGCAACGCCGGTCTCCCCCAGCAGCACGACGTCCCGCCCGGCCCCGCGGAGCGTCTCGCGCAGCCGGCGTTCGTCGGCGCCGGGGCGGATGACGAATCCGCACAGTTCGCGCTCCGGGTGCCACGCGGCCGGCTCGTCGGCGATCGGGCGCGGACCGACCTCCGTGTACGGCAGCTGCACGCGCAGCGCCCCCACCACGGCACGACCGGCGGGAGCGTCGGGGTCGTAGGCGGCGCTGTGTCCGCCCGCGGCGATGTGGTCCAGCCGATTCGGCAGGCGCAGCAACGCCCGCCGCGGCAGCAGCTCGGCGATGCGCGCCACCGGGCCCGTCACCCGGGCGGTCGACATCACGAACCGGCGCCCCTGCGATCGCGCCGCGCGACACGCGTGCTCGAGCAGCGCCGCCGCGGCCGCGGCGTAGTCGGCGGGGAAGCCGGTGAGCAGCACGTCGACATCATCGGCGATCACCAGCTCGCCGTTCCCCGGTCCCGCGCTCAGTGCGCCCAGTGCGTCCCAGAGCGCCTCGGGGTCGTCGGGCAGCCACAGCGCATCCGCCGCCTGCGCGGCGATCGCCGCGAGCCCCGTGCTCTTGCCGCTTCCGGGCCCTCCGACCACGAGCAGCCCCGCGTCACCGGGCTCCAGGCGCAGCGACCTCTGCCGCTGATGATCGGGTTCGTCCGCGAGCCCGATCACCGGACGCTCCCCGTTCGTCGGCAGGTCGGCGAGCGGGATGCGGACGGGCAGCGCCGGCTGCCAGGGACGACGCGGGCGCTGCTCCGCCCGCCGTTCCTCGACGATCCGCTCGATGTCCGAGGGCGAGGTGCGGGCGATCCGCACCAGCTGCGGCTTCGCATCCGCGGCCCGGCGGATGTAGGCGAGCCCCCGGGATGCGGCGTCCCCCGGCAGGAGCGCCGCGACGTCGCTCCCGAGCACCGCGCGACTGTCGGCCTCATCCACCACCCGCAGCCCCACCCGCAGCGCGCAGTTGGCCATGAGGGCGTCGCGGACCACGCCGGTGGCGCGCTGCGTGCCGAGCAGCAGGTGCATGCCGAGCCCGCGGCCTCGCGCGGCGATGTCGGCGAAGACCGCGCCCAGCTCGCGGTGCGCGTCGAGCAGCGCCGCGTACTCGTCGACGACGATCACCAGCCGCGCGAGTTCGAGGCCGGGATGGGTGATGTCCCGGGCGCCGACCTCGGCGAGCACCCGTTCGCGGTGACGGATCTCTGCGCGCAGGCTCTGCAGAGCGCGCTCGGCGCCGTCGCCGTCCAGGTCGGTCAGCACGCCGGTCACGTGCGGCAGCGCGGCCAGGGCGTCGAAGGCCGAACCGCCCTTGAAGTCGGCCAGCAGGAAGACGACCTCCCGCGTCGACCGCGTCGCGCACAGGCGGGACACCCAGGTCACGAGAAGCTCGCTCTTGCCCGCGCCCGTCGTGCCCGTCACCACCGCGTGCGGCCCGTCAGCCACCAGGTCCACCGCGACGGCGCCGTCGGCGTCCCGGGCGATCGCGACACGCAGATCCGTCGCACGGGGCGCCGGACGATCCTGGTCGACGCGGCGCGCGTCGATCTCGTGCGGCCCGGTGAGGTCGGCGAACCCGACCGCGTCGGGAACCCGACCGGCACCGGCCCACGAGGCCGCGCGCGCCGCGAGCGAGACGGCGATCCGCTCCGCCTGTTCCTCCCCCAACGGCGTGACCTCCAGCGCCATCGTGCGGCCGGCGTAGTCCAGACGGGCGCGCGTCACATCCTCGACGGTGATCACGGCGCGGCAGTGCGGGGGCGGCGGGGTGTCGGGCGGCACGATGACGACGGCCATGTCGGCCGCGGAGCGCTCCGCGGCCGAGCGATCGTCGAGGTGGCAGACCACCGCGGACGCGGCTGAGTGCGGCAGTGCGACGGTCCACGCCTCCGGCTCGCGCGCCGCCAGACGGAGCGCCCCGGGAGGGTGAGCGCAGCACAGCTGGAGCACGAGCGATCGGGCGACGGCCGCCGCCAGCCACGCCGGCCCGCGGACGGCGATGCCGGCGCTGCCCGGAACCGCGACCGGCACGTCCGAGAGCACCGCCGCACGCGCCCGCAGGTCGTCCGCCAGCTCGTCGCCCTCCTCGCCCTGGATGCGCAGTGCGCTCACGCCCTCGCCCGCCCCGGCGACGATCACCCCCTCGCGCCCCGGCACGGCGCGCCAGAGCTCTCCCGGGCTCTGCAGATACCCCGCCAGGTCGGGCCAGTGCGCACTCCTCTCCGCACGTTCCCGCGCGTGACGCCGCTCGATCTCGCGGGCGACCCGCGCCGCGGCGTCGGCGCGCACCGCCCGCACCTCCTTCTGCTCTCGGCGTCCCGCGCGGGCACCGTCCGCGGCCGCGGCGACGGCGATCAGCGGCCCGAGCGCGGCGAACCACAGCGCGAACGGGGAGGCGAGCACCCACCAGAGCACGAGCGCGCCCGCGACCGGCACGAGCGATGCGATCCACGGGATCGGCGGGCGTCGGCGCGGCGCCGGTGGCGGCGGGACCGTCAGGACGTCATCGGACAGCGCGGCACCCGCGAGCGGCGGGAGCGGGGTCGGCGGGTGCGGGATGAACACCCGGCCAGTCAACCGGCGGGGCTCGCGTCACCCTGCGCGAGGCACCAGGCTGTGGAGCGGCGAGCGGCGACGCCGAGCTGGGGAGAAGCGGTCAGTCGCGCCGGGCGACGTCGAGCACCACGACGGTGACGTTGTCGCGTCCGCCGTTCTCGATCGCGGCGTCCATCATGGCTTCCACGGCCGTCGACGGATCCGCGTTCTCGCGCAGGAAGTGCTGGATCCCGTAGTCGGTGAGCTCTTTGGTGAGGCCGTCGGAGCAGATGACGAAACGGTCGCCGTCCACGACGTCGAGCCGGATGTAGTCGGGGCGTACGCTGTCGCTCGGGCCCACGGCGCGCGTGATCACGTTGCCGTAGGGGTGGTGCTCGGCCTCTTCCGGGCTGAGCCGTCCCGCGGCCACCAGCTCCTGCACGACGGAGTGATCGGTCGTGATCTGCTGGAGGTCGTCGTCGCGCATCAGGTAGACGCGGGAGTCGCCGATGTTGAGGCTCACCCAGTGGGGCTCGGCGCCGGTGAGCTCCAGGAACACGCCGGTCACGGTGGTTCCGGTGCCCTCGTCCGTGGCCTCGGGGTGCGCGGCGATGTCCTTCACGGCGCGAGAGAGCGCCTTCTCGATGGCCTTCGGCGTCACGGTTCCCGACTCGACGACGCCCGCCAGGCGCGTCACGGTGCTGGCACTGGCGATCTCGCCTCCGATGTGGCCGCCCATGCCGTCGGCGACGACGAACAACGGGTACTCGGCCAGGAGCGCGTCCTGGTTGACCTCGCGGCGGCGTCCGACATCCGTCAGGGCCGCCCAGGCGAGATCGATCGATCCGTGCGACAGCGGCACAGTATGCCGCCGGGTCGCTGCCTCCGGCACGCGGTGTCCTTCCGTCGGGGCACGCGCATCCTCGCGGAGCGCGTCATCACATCCTAACCAACCCGGGCGACCCGGGCCGGGAGCCGCGCGGGTGACAGCAGGCCCCGCCGAGGGCGGGGCCTGCTGTGCTGCACCCGCGTCGGGTCAGACGCGCGGCGGCTCGGTGTCGTTCGGCGCCGCGGGAGGTGCCGGGGGCACCGTTCCGGCGGGAGGTGCCGGCGGCACGGCGCCGGCGGGGGGCGCCGGCGGGTAGGTGCCGGCGGGCGGGGGCGGGTAGGCGCCCGGAGCGGGCGCGCCCGGCTGCGGTGCGGCGTAGCCGGCGGGCGGCGCGGCGTAGCCCGCGACCTGCACCGGGATGCCCTGCCAGACCGTCTTGTCGGCGAGGAAGTTGCCGGCCCACGCGGCGGGGCGCACGGCCGTGTTCCAGCGCGACTTGTCGAACGCGGCGATGCCGAGCCAGACGATCGACAGGAAGATGTAGAGGACGACCCAGGCGCCCTCCTTCTGCAGCTTCAGACCCACGCGGTAGGCGGCGAGGATCAGGTAGATCCACGCGGCGATCGGCAGGAGGAAGTTCAGGACGGGGACCCAGCTGAGGACGGCGTTGCCGGCGATCAGGCCGAGCAGCCACCACGGGCTCAGGTCGCCGAGCTTGGCGAAGATGAGCGAGTTGTAGACCGGGACCCACGCGCGCCACTTGCCCTGCACGCCGGCCTTTTCGAAGATCTTCATGTAGAACCACGAGGAGAGCACGTATCCTGCGGCGGCGAAGAGCAGGATGAAGGGGATGAGCAGCAGGTAGAACGCCGCCAGCGCGGCGACACTCCCACTCGGATCGTCGTAGTACAGGTGCATGGCAGGTCCCATCGTCTAGGTCGGCGCCGGATGCGGCCGCGGGCGATCGGTCTCGATCGCGCCCTTCATGCTAGCGATCCTGAGTGTTCCCTGTCAGCCAACACACCCGCGCGGCCGTCAGACGACGAGCGCGAGTTCGCCCGCGGCCCCGTCCTCGACGCTGAAGCCCGCGGTGCTCGCCCAGCGCCGGAATGCTCCGACCGAGCCGATCCGCGGCCGCGCGAGCGCCAGCGCGCGCACGAGATCCCCCTTCGCGTGCTTGTTGAAGTGGTTGAGCGCGCGCACGCTCCCCTCGGGGGTGCGCGTGACGACCCGCAGGTACACCGAGCGGATGCCGGCCGGCACCGGACCGAGCGCGACGTACGCCTCGGATCGCAGATCGAGCACGAACGACGGGGATGCCGCCGCGAGCGCCGCTGTCACGGGTTCCGCCCAGTGGCGCCGGAGCGGCGGCAGACCCGGCAGGGCTGCCCCCGCCGCGAGCCGGTACGCGGGAATGGGATCGAGCGCCCCCACCGGCCCGAACGGCGCGGACTGGATGAGCACGTGGGAGCCGAGCCAGCGCCGTGCCGGCGCGGTCAGCGACGCCGCATCCACCGCGTCGTACAGCACACCGGTGTAGCGGTCGATCGCGGGCATGGTCGGGGCGGTGGCGATCGCCGCGTTCACCGCGATCTCGCCGAGCTGGCGTGCGCTGAGCCCGAGCACGCGCGCGGCCTCCTCCGGCGTCTCCGAGAGCGCCGCCAGCGCCGTCACGGCCTGCGCACGCTGGACCGCGAGCGACGGGAGGGCGAGATCGTCGAGGACCAGCGGTGCAGCGTTCCCACCGGCACGCTTGGTCTCGGACGGAGGGAGCAGGATCAGCATGCGCGGCGTTCCTCTCATCGCGCGACGGCCTCATCCGTCGTGACGGTACGTCCCGCGACGGAGGCGGGGAAAACACAGGTGCGCCGCCCGTCGGAACGGGCGGCGCACGTGATGATGTGTGTCAGGACACGAGGGCGGCGTTACCTGCCACGATCGTGACCTCGTCGTGCTCGACCGAGACGAACCCGTCGTGCGCGTTGGCGACGATCTTGTTGCCGGAGGTCTCGGTGATGCGCACCTGTCCCTCGGCGAGGATCGCCAGGACGGGCTCGTGACCGGCCATGAAGCCGATCTCGCCCTCGATGGTCTTCGCGATCACGAGCGTGGCCTCACCGGACCACACCTCGGCGTCCGCGGAGACGAGACTCACCTTGAGCGGCATGATCAGCCGTTCTCCTTCTGGATCTGCGCCCACTTGGCCTCGACGTCGCCGATGCCGCCGACGTTGAAGAAGGCCTGCTCGGCGACGTGGTCGAACTCGCCCTTGACGATCGCGTCGAACGACTCGATCGTCTCCTTGATCGGGACCGTGGAGCCCTCGACGCCGGTGAACTTCTTCGCCATGTAGGTGTTCTGCGACAGGAACTGCTGGATGCGGCGGGCCCGCGACACGACGACCTTGTCCTCTTCGGACAGCTCGTCGACGCCGAGGATCGCGATGATCTCCTGGAGTTCCTTGTTCTTCTGCAGGATCTGCTTCACCGACGTGGCCACACGGTAGTGGTCCTCACCGATGTAGCGGGGGTCCAGGATCCGGCTCGTGGAGGTGAGCGGGTCGATGGCCGGGTACAGACCCTTCGACGCGATCTCACGCGAAAGCTCGGTCGTCGCGTCGAGGTGCGCGAACGTCGTCGCCGGAGCCGGGTCGGTGTAGTCGTCGGCGGGGACGTAGATGGCCTGGAGCGAGGTGATCGAGTGACCACGCGTCGAGGTGATGCGCTCCTGGAGCACACCCATCTCGTCGGCGAGGTTCGGCTGGTATCCCACCGCGGAGGGCATGCGGCCCAGCAGCGTCGAGACCTCGGAACCGGCCTGCGTGAAGCGGAAGATGTTGTCGATGAACAACAGCACGTCCTGCTTCTGCACGTCGCGGAAGTACTCCGCCATCGTCAGCGCCGACAGGGCGACGCGCAGACGCGTTCCCGGCGGCTCGTCCATCTGGCCGAACACGAGGGCCGTCTTGTCGAAGACACCGGCCTCTTCCATCTCGCCGATGAGGTCGTTGCCCTCACGGGTGCGCTCACCGACACCGGCGAACACCGACACACCACCGTGATCCTGCGCGACGCGCTGGATCATCTCCTGGATGAGGACGGTCTTGCCGACACCGGCACCGCCGAACAGTCCGATCTTGCCGCCCTGCACGTACGGGGTCAGCAGGTCGATGCTCTTGATACCCGTCTCGAACATCTCGGTCTTAGACTCGAGCTGGTCGAAGCTCGGCGCCTGGCGGTGGATGCCCCAGCGCTCGGTGATCTCGACCTGCTCGCCCGGAGTGCCGTTCAGGATGTCACCGGTGACGTTGAAGACCTTGCCCTTGGTGACGTCGCCGACGGGCACCGTGATGGGGCCGCCGGTGTTACGGACCTCCTGGCCGCGGACGATGCCGTCCGTCGGCTTGAGGGCGATGGCGCGCACCAGGTCGTCACCGAGGTGCTGAGCGACCTCGAGGGTGATCTCGGTCGACTCCTCACCGATGGTGATGGTGGTCTTGAGCGCGTTGTAGATGTCGGGAATCGCGTCGTGGGGGAACTCGATGTCGACGACGGGGCCGGTCACGCGCGCGACGCGCCCGACGACGGCGACGGGCGCCTGATCGGCCGAAGCGGTGGTGGTCATGGTTGTCTTCCTCGTTTTCTACTTGCCGGTGGCCAAGGCGTCGGCGCCACCGACGATCTCGGCGATCTGCTGCGTGATCTCCGCCTGACGCGCATTGTTGCGCAGGCGGGTGTAGTCCGTGATGAGCTTGTCGGCGTTGTCGCTGGCCGACTTCATCGCCTTCTGCGTCGCCGCGTGCTTCGCCGCGGACGACTGCAGCAGCGCGTTGAACACACGGCTCTGGATGTAGACCGGCAACAGTGCGTCGAGCACCGTCTCGGCTTCGGGCTCGAACTCGTAGAGCGGGTAGACCGCGCTCGACGCGCTCGGCTCATCCGTGGCTTCGACGACCTCGAGCGGCAGGAGACGAACCGTCTCGGGGCTCTGGGTCATCATGCTGATGAAGCGGTTGTAGACGAGGTGGATCTCGTCGACGCCGCCGAGCTCGCCACCGAGGTGGAAGGCTTCGAGAAGCGTGTCGGAGATCTGCTCGGCCGTCGAGAAGTGCGGCGTGTCGGTGTCACCCGTCCACTCCGCCGCCGCCTTGAGCTTGCGGAACTGGAAGTACCCCACGGACTTGCGTCCGATCAGGTAGTACACCGGCTCGCTCCCCTGGCTGCGCAGGAGCTCGCCCTGCTCGACACCCGCACGGATCACCTGGGAGTTGAAGGCTCCCGCGAGACCGCGGTCCGACGAGAAGATGACCACCGCGGAGCGGCGGATCGTCTCGGGTTCACGTGTCAGCGGGTGATCGACGTCGGAGTACGTCGCCACGGCGGACACCGCACGGGTGACGGCACCCGCGAACGGGCCTGCCGCCCGCACGCGGGCCATCGCCTTCTGGATCCGCGAGGCGGCGATGAGCTCCATCGCCTTCGTGATCTTCTTGGTGGTCTGCGCAGAAGAGATCTTCTGCTTGTAGACCCGGAGTTGTGCGCCCATGATTTCTCAGTTCGCGGCGCTCAGCCGCGACGGCCCTTGACGATCTTCTCCTGGTTGACGTCCTCGGCCGCAGCCTCTGCGATCTGCTCGCTGCCCGGCCCGTTGATGGCCGTGGCGCCGCCGGAGGTGAACTCCAGGATGAACTCGTCCGTCGCCTTCGTGAGGGTGGCGACGGTGTCGTCGTCCAGCACGTTGGTCTGACGCAGCGTCTCGAGGACCTGCGTGTTGCGACGCAGGTGGTCGAGCAGCTCGCGCTCGAACTTCAGGACGTCTTCGACGGCGATCGTGTCGAGCTTGCCGTTGGTGCCGGCCCAGATCGAGACGACCTGCTCCTCGACCGGGTACGGCGAGTACTGCGGCTGCTTGAGCAGCTCGGTCAGACGCGCACCGCGGGCGAGCTGGCGACGGGAGGCCGCATCCAGGTCGGAGGCGAACATCGCGAAGGCTTCGAGCGAGCGATACTGCGCGAGCTCGAGCTTCAGCGTTCCCGAGACCTTCTTGATCGACTTCACCTGGGCGTCACCACCGACGCGCGACACCGAGATACCCACGTCGACCGCGGGACGCTGGTTGGCGTTGAAGAGGTCGGACTGCAGGAAGATCTGGCCGTCGGTGATCGAGATCACGTTCGTCGGGATGTAGGCCGACACGTCGTTGGCCTTCGTCTCGATGATCGGCAGACCCGTCATGGAACCGGCGCCGAGCTCGTCCGAGAGCTTCGCGCAACGCTCGAGCAGACGGGAGTGCAGGTAGAAGACGTCACCGGGGTACGCCTCACGGCCCGGCGGACGACGCAGCAGGAGCGACACGGCGCGGTACGCCTCGGCCTGCTTCGACAGGTCGTCGAAGATGATCAGGACGTGCTTGCCGCCGTACATCCAGTGCTGGCCGATGGCCGAACCGGTGTAGGGGGCGAGGTACTTGAAGCCGGCCGGGTCGGACGCGGGGGCGGCGACGATGGTGGTGTACTCCATCGCGCCGGCGTCCTCGAGCGCACCCTTGACGGCCGCGATCGTGGAGCCCTTCTGACCGATCGCCACGTAGATGCATCGCACCTGCTTGTTGACGTCGCCGGAGTCCCAGTTGTCCTTCTGGTTGATGATCGTGTCGATCGCGATCGCCGTCTTGCCGGTCTGGCGGTCGCCGATGATCAGCTGACGCTGGCCGCGGCCGACGGGGATCATCGCGTCGATGGCCTTGATGCCGGTCTGCAGCGGCTCGTGGACGCTCTTGCGCTGCATGACGCCGGGAGCCTGGAGCTCGAGCGCACGACGGCCCTCGGACTCGATGGCGCCCAGTCCGTCGATCGGGTTGCCGAGCGGGTCGACGACGCGTCCGAGGAAGCCGTCGCCGACGGGTGCCGACAGCACCTCGCCAGTACGCGTGACGGGGTGTCCGGCCTCGATGCCGGAGAAGTCGCCGAGGACGACCACACCGGCCTCGTGCTCGTCGAGGTTCAGCGCCAAGCCCTGCGTGCCGTCTTCGAAGACGACGAGCTCGTTCGCCATGAGGCCGGGAAGGCCCTCGATGTGCGCGATGCCGTCGGCGGCGTCGATGACCGAGCCGACCTCTGCCGTGGCGGCACCGGTGGGCTCGTATGCTGCGACGAAGTCCTTCAGGGCGTCACGGATGACGTCGGGGCTGATGGAGATGTCTGCCATTGTCTTCCTTCGGTTCGTGGGGCCTCGGCCCCGAAGTCTCCGCGCTGGCCGTATCGGGATCAGTGCGGGAAGTCTGTGCTCAGCCTGCGAGACGCTGGCGGAGGTCGGCGAGCTTCGCGGAGATGCTCGCGTCGATGACGTCGTCGGCGATCTGCACGCGCAGGCCACCCACGATCGACGGGTCGATGACGGTGTTGAGGGAGACCTCGGTGCCGTAGCGACGCGCCAGGGCATCGCGCAGGCGCTCGGCCTGCGCATCGCTGATCGCGGTCGCCGAGGTCACCGAGGCGACCACTCGTCCGCGCTGCGACGCCACCAGGTTCATCGCCCAGGTCAGCGCCTGGCGGATGCGGCGCTCGCGCGGCTGCTGGGCGAGCGAGGACACCACCAGGGTGGCCGCCTCACTCGCGCGGCCGGACAGCAACGACGTCACCAGCGCACCCTTGGCCGCGTTGTCGCCGAAGCGACGGCCGAGGGCGAGTTCGAGCTCGGGGTTCGCCGCCACCGTCTGGGCGAAGGCGAACAGCTCCCCCTCCAGATCGGTGTCGGTGGCCTTCGAGGCGGCACGGATCGCGAGTTCCTCGACGCCGTCGACGAAGTCGTCGACCGAGGACCAGCGGACCGCGGTCGCCGCGTCGAGCAGCGTCACCGACACCGGCGACAGTGCGGCGCCGAAGACGTCCGAGACGACGCGGGAACGCGCGGCCGGCGCAGCGGCCGGGTTGGCGAGCGCACCGGCCAGAGCCGACGACGATCCCAGCAGCCGAACGGCCTGGAACAGCTCACCGGCGACGGCCAGGTCGACCCCGGTCGCGGCGTCGAGCGCCGCCGTCGTGGCCGTCCGGGCCTGCGTGGTCGCGCTTCCCATTACTTCGCCGCCTTCTCGGAGGCTTCCAGCTCCGCGAGGAACCGGTCGACGACGCTCTGTGCGGTGGTGTCGTCGGCGAGCTTCGCGCCGAGCACGCCACCGGCGAGATCGAGTGCGAGCGTGCCCACTTCGCCGCGCAGCGCCGTGCGAGCGGTCTGCGTCTCGGCCTCGATCTGCGTGTGCGCCTGCGCGGTGAGGCGCGCGGCCTCGGCGGAGGCGTTCTCACGCGACTCGGCGATGATCTTCTTGCCGTCCTCGCGGGCGGCCTCACGGATCGCGCCGGCTTCCTTGCGAGCCTCGGCGAGCTGCGCCGTGTACTCCTCGAGAGCGGCTTCGGCCTGACGCTGTGCCTCGTCGGCCTTCGCGATGTTGCCTTCGATCGCGGCCGAGCGCGCGTCGAGCACCGTGCCGATGCGCGGCAGGGCGACCCGCCACACGACGATCACGATGACCAGCATGCACACGGCAGACCAGATGATGTCGTAAGCCGCCGGGAACAGCGGGTTACCGACCTCGCCTTCTTCGGCGGCGACCGTGACAAGAGCGTTCAGCATCTTGCCTCCTTAGCAGGTTCTGACGACGATCAAAGAGCGTTGAAGATGAACGGCGTGGCGATGCCGATCAGCGCGAGGATCTCGATGAATGCGACACCGATGAACATCGTGGTCTGCAGGCGACCGGCCAGCTCGGGCTGACGGGCGGTTGCCTCGATGGTCTTGCCGATCATGATGCCGAGGCCGATGGCCGGGCCGATGGCGGCGAGGCCGTAGCCGACCGTCGCGATGTTGCCCGTGATCGCGGCGAGTACCGTCGTTGCTTCCATGGGTCGTTTCCTTTCGTAGGGTGAACAGCCGTATGGCCGTCCGTCAGTGCTCCTCGGCCACGGCGAG
Source organism: Microbacterium sp. NPDC089189 (assembly GCF_040685095.1). Lineage (NCBI taxonomy): Bacteria > Bacillati > Actinomycetota > Actinomycetes > Micrococcales > Microbacteriaceae > Microbacterium > Microbacterium sp. NPDC089189. The sequence continues at coordinate 10,308 of NZ_JBFBHG010000009.1, read as the reverse complement.
CTGGATATACACCGCGGTGAGGACCGTGAACACGTACGCCTGAAGAGCGGCGACGAAGATCTCGAAGAGGGTGAAGGCGAAGCCGAGTGCCAGCGTGCCGGCGGCCATGGGCATGAACCAGTTCATGCTCAGGAGGAAGAACTGCGTGGCCGCGAAGAAGAGGACCAGCATGAGGTGCCCGACCATCATGTTGAGCAGCAGTCGCAGGAACAGCGAGACCGGCCGGGCGATGAAGGTCGAGATGAGCTCGACGATCGCGATGATCGGCACCAGGTAGACGGGGACTCCGCTCGGGATGAGCGAGTTCTTGAGGAACCCGCCGACGCCGTGCTTGCGGATTCCCGCGTAGACGAAGAGGACGTACGCGATGAGCGCGAAGACGAAGGGCGCTCCGGCGACCGAGGTGCCGGCCATGTTCAACCCGGGGATGACGCCCGTCAGGTTCATGAACAGGATGCCGAAGAAGAGGGCGCTGAGGATCGGCATGAACCGACGCCCGTCCTTCTCGCCCAGGATCTGGTAGACGATCTGGTCGCGCACGAAGCCGAAGCCGAGCTCGACGACGCTCTGGAAGCGCCCCGGGACGACGGTCATCCGTCGCGTCCCCAGCACGAGGAAGAGCACCAGCACGACCGTCGCGAGCACCTGGATCAGGTTGATGCGCGTGAATTCCAGCGGCGTGCCTTCGAAGAGAAGGATCGGCGGGAAGAAGTCTGAGATCGACGGCGGGTGGAACTCATTATCCGCGGCGGGCAGCAGCGCGGCGAGCACATTCGCTTGAGTCAACGGAGTGGCTCCAGCTTCTCGTGCCCAGCAGCGGGGCACGGGTGATGATCGGGAACAGTCGTCCTCGGCAGGCTCCCAGCGTCACCGCTGTCTTTTACCCGCCGTCGAGGCCTTGGTAAGCCTATCAAACGGATCGTGTCCCGGCGGACATCCCCGGGTCTTCGTCCCCGGCCGGCATCACGATGTCGGACACCGCGGGCAGACGCATCTTCATCAGAACGATCAGATCGACCACCAGCGAGGCGATCGCGGTCGCGAGAAGAGAGAAGTAGAACACGAGCGGCACGACCCAGTCCACGCGCGTGAGGACGACCAGCGCGACGATCACCAGGATGAACTTGAGCAGCCAGCCGCCCAGGACGACGCCGAAGAAGATCTGCAGGTACGCCGGCCGACCGTAGAAGCGGTTCGCGATGAGGATGCTGATGGCCGTGAAGGCGGGGAAGACCGCGCCGATGAGCGCGCCGACCAGGCCGCTGGCCAGCCCGTCCTCCCCCGCGACCAGGTACCCCACGATGCCGGCGGCGATCAGCAGCACCCCGCCCACGATCGAGCCGATGATGAGCGTCATCCGCAGAAGAGGCGTGCTGGACACGGTGGGGCGGGTCATGAGATCTCCTCGGCGGCGCCGTCGGGGGTGGGGGTGCCCGCCGCGCGCGCGGACGCGGGACGGCGGGCGGGGAGGAAGGTGACGACGAGGCAGGCGGCGATGCCGACCACGCCGAAGGCGACGCCGACCCAGTACTGGCCGAACCAGTCCTCGCGGGTCGCGATGTACATGAGCAGGAACGCGATGCCGATGATCGCCGTCCATGCATAGAAGATCAGCACCGCATCGCGGTCCGAATGCCCCATGTCGAGCATGCGGTGGTGCAGATGCTTGCGGTCGGGCGAGAACGGCGACTTCCCCGCCCGCATCCGGCGCAGGATCGCGGACCCGAAGTCGATGAGCGGCAGGATGACGACGGCGACCGGCAGGAGGATCGGGATGAACGCACCCAGCAGCTGCGAGCGTCCCAGCTGGTCGGGGTCGAGGGCTGCGGGGTCGAGGATGCCGGTGATCGAGACCGCCGAGGTGGCCATCAGCAGGCCCAGCATGAGCGCTCCGGCATCGCCCATGAACATCTTCGCCCGGTGCCAGTTGAAGGGCAGGAACCCCACGCACGCGCCGACGAGCACCACCGCGATGAAGGACGCGAGGTTGAAGTACGTGCTCGCGCCGATGTCGCGGGTGAGCACGTAGGCGTAGACGAAGAAGATGCCGTTCGCGATGAGGCAGACGCCGGCGACGAGCCCGTCCAGGCCGTCGATGAAGTTGACCGCGTTCATCACGATGACGATGGCGAACACGGTGAGCGCGAAGCTCATCCAGCTCGATCCGACCGTGAGCCCGCCGATGGGCAGCGCGTAGATCTGGATGTGACCGAACCACGCGATGATGCCGGCGGCGACGAACTGCGCCCCGAGTTTGATCATCCAGTCCAGGTCCCACAGGTCGTCCGCCACCCCGACGAGGACGATCAGCAGCGTCGCGCCGAGGATCGACAGCACCGGCCACGGGTCGGCCCAGAAGATCGCGAAGAACGGGTTCTGCGACGAGATCGCGAAGGCCGCAGCCACCCCCAGGAACATCGCGATGCCGCCCAGACGCGGCGTCGGCCGGGTGTGCACGTCGCGTTCGCGGATCGGCGGGTGCAGCTTGTAGCGGATCGCGAGCTTCCACACCGCCCATGACAGCCCGAACGTGATCACCGCGGTGATCGCGGCGATGAGCAGGTACTGGGTCACGCCGTCCCGCCGGCGTCCTCGTCCGGCTCGGGCGCGAGCGCGTCGCCGAGTGCCGTCTCGAGTTCGGCCCGCGTCACGGCGCCGTGGCGGAGGATGCGCACGGAACCCCCCGCTCCGAAGCAGAGGCCGGTGGCGTCGATGATCGTCGAGGCGATGCCCATCATGCTCGGACCGTCGTCGAGGTAGACCGAGACGCTGTCGCCCAGCATCTGCTGGGCGTTGTGGGCGTCGACCGCGGCGGGCTGGCCGGTGAGGTTGGCGCTCGAGACGGCGAGCGGCCCGGTCTCCTCCAGCAGCTCGAGCGCGAGTCGGTGCGCCGGCATCCGGACGGCCACGGTTCCGCGGGTCTCCCCCAGATCCCACGACAGCGAGGGCTGAGCGGGAAGGACGATCGTCAGGCCGCCGGGCCAGTGGGCCTCGACGAGTCTCTCGATCTGCTCGGGCAGCTCGCTCACGAGCGCACGCACGGTCGTGAGACCCGCCACGAGCACGGGCGGCGGCTGCTGCCTGCCGCGCCCCTTGGCGGCCAGCAGACGCGCGACCGCCGCAGGGCTGAACGCGTCGGCGGCGACGCCGTACACGGTGTCGGTGGGGAGGACGACGAGTTCGCCGCGCGCGAACGCGTGCCTCGCCTGTCGCATTCCCGTCAGCAGCTGCGTCTCGTCGCGACAGTCAAAGAGAGTGGCCATGGCCGCATCAGTCTACGCGGCGACGCCGCCGCGGCCCTCTCAGGGTCGCGTCGCCGTCGTGGCCCGGTCGCGGAGGGTCAGATCGGGGTGGGTGGCGGCGGAGCGCCAGCCGGCCGCCGTGAGCACCGCGCGCACCTCGGCGCCCTGGAGCTCGCCGTGCTCGATGACGATCAGTCCCCCGGGGTGCACGAGGCGGAGCCCCGTCTCCGCGAGCTGGCGGACCACATCCAATCCGTCCTCGCCGCCGTAGAGCGCGTGCGCCGGATCGAACAGGCGCACCTCCGGATCGCGCGGCACCGCCGCATCCGGGACGTAGGGAGGGTTCGACACCAGCACCGACACGGTGCCGTCGAGCTCGGGGAACGCGCGGTCGAGGTCGATGAACGCGAGGCGCGCGTTGGACGCCCCCACCCGTGCGAAGTTCTCCTTGGTCCAGACGAACGCATCGACCGAGTTCTCGGCCGCGTGCACCCGGGCGTGCGGCACCTCGGTGGCCAGGGCCAGGGCGATCGCGCCGGAACCGGTGCCGAGGTCGACGGCGACGGGGGCGGGCGATGCCTGGGCGCGCAGCGCGTCGATCGCCAGCTGCGCGACCATCTCGGTCTCGGGACGCGGGACGAAGACGCCGGGGCCGACGGCCAGCTCCAGGTGACGGAAGTAGGCGACGCCGGTGAGGTGCTGCAGGGGTTCGCGCGCGGCACGTCGCTCGAGAAGGGAGCGGTACGACTCGACCTCGGATGGGGTCAGCCGATCGCCGCGGATCATGGCGGCCTGGAGCTCGCCCCGGCCCACACCGCGCACATGCGACGCGAGCAGCTCCGCGTCCACGCGGGGACCGGTGATCCCCGATCGCTCGAACCGCGCGGCGGCGTACGCCACGGCATCCGCCACCAGGACGTGCTCGGCGGAGGCGGACAGGGCGGGGGACTCGGGCGGGATGACGGCAGACATAGACCCCGACAGCCTAGTGCGCGCCCTCGTCACACGCGCGCCCTCCCGGCGTCCCTCCCCTAGGCTGGACGCGCGCTTCCCGACTCGTGAAAGGCCACGCCATGACCGGAATCCACTCCGACATCACGTCCGCATTCGGCGGCACGCCGCTCGTCCGGCTCAACCGCGTCGCCGAGGGGGTGGCGGGCAACATCCTCGCGAAGCTCGAGTTCTACAACCCCGCCTCGAGCGTCAAGGACCGCCTCGGCATCGCGATCGTCGATGCCGCCGAGGCCTCCGGAGAGCTGAAGCCCGGCGGCACGATCGTCGAGTCCACGAGCGGCAACACCGGTATCGCCCTGGCCATGGTGGGCGCCGCGCGCGGATACCGCGTGATCCTCACGATGCCCGCCTCCATGTCGAAGGAGCGTCGCATCCTGCTGAAGGCGTTCGGCGCCGAGCTCGTGCTGACCGACCCCACGAAGGGCATGTCGTTCGCCGTCGACGAGGCCAAGCGCATCGTCGCCGAGACCCCGGGCGCCGTCTGGGCGCGTCAGTTCGAGAACGAGGCGAACCCCGACATCCACCGCCGCACCACGGCCGAGGAGATCCTCCGCGACACCGACGGTCAGGTCGACTACTTCGTCGCCGGCATCGGCACGGGCGGCACGATCACCGGCGTCGGTCAGGTGCTGAAGGAGCGCGTGCCGGGCGTGAAGATCGTCGCCGTCGAGCCCGCCGACTCCCCCATCCTCACCAAGGGGCACCCGGGGCCGCACAAGATCCAGGGCATCGGCCCGAACTTCGTCCCCGCCATCCTCGACCGCGACGTCATCGACGAGGTGATCGACGTCGAGTTCGACGACGCGATCCGGCTGGCGCGCGACGTCGCCGCGAAGGACGGCATCCTGGTGGGCATGTCGAGCGGCGCGGCGGTCTGGGCCGCCCTGCAGATCGCGGCGCGTCCCGAAGCGGCCGGCAAGAACATCGTGGTCATCATCCCCTCGGGCGGAGAGCGCTACCTCACCACGGCGCTCTTCGAGCACCTGCGCGAGGACTGAGGTGGTGACGGGCGGCGTCGTGGGCCGCATCCGTGAGGACATCGCCGCGGCGCGACTGCGCGATCCCGCCGCACGCGGCTCTCTCGAGATCGCCCTGCTCTACCCCGGGCTGCACGCCATCTGGGCGCACCGGGTCTGGCACGCGCTGTGGGTTCGGCGTTGGCGCTTCGCGGCCCGTGCGGGATCGCAGATCACCCGGTGGCTCACCGGCATCGAGATCCATCCGGGCGCGCAGATCGGGCGGCGCTTCTTCATCGACCACGGCATGGGCGTCGTGATCGGGGAGACCGCCGAGGTCGGCGACGACGTCATGCTCTACCACGGGGTCACCCTGGGCGGCCGGCAGCGCGAGGGCGGCAAACGGCACCCCACCCTGGGCGACGGCGTGGCCGTGGGCGCGGGTGCGAAGGTGCTCGGCCCCGTCACGCTCGGCGCGCACACGGTCGTCGGGGCCAACGCGGTCGTGACGAAGGATGCCGCACCCGACAGCGTGCTGGTGGGCGTTCCGGCCAAGGCCCGGCTGCGCCGGGCGGGCGAGGACACCCGGGCGCTGCTGACCGCTCCCGAGTACAGCATCTGACGCCGCATCCACCCCGACTGAGCACCTGATCGGCGAGCGAGCACCTGATCGGGTGCTCCCTCGCCGAATGGATGCTCGCTCGGCGGGATGCGGCGGAGTCGGGAGGCAGGGCGGGGCTGGGCGTGCGGGGGCCGGTCTACGCTCGAAGGATGGATGCGTTGCACGAGCTGTCGGCCGTCGAGCTGGCGGCAGCGCTGCGCGCGGGCGACGTGGACCCGCAGCGCGCCACCGACCACTACCTCGCCCGGATCGCGCGCCACGAGGCGCTGGGCGCATTCGCCGAGGTGACGCCCGAGGCCGCCCGCGAGCGGGCCGCGCAGCTCGCCGCCTCGCCGCCCTCCGGCCCCCTCTGGGCCCTCCCCCACGCCGACAAGGATCTGGTCGCCCGTGCGGGCGTCGCCACCCGCTACGGCTCCCGCGCCCGCGCCGCGCACGTCCCGACCGTGTCCGATCCGCTCGCCGCAGCGGTGGATGCCGCCGGCGCGGTGTCGGTCGGCAAGACGGCGACGAGCGAGTTCGGCCTCACCGGGTTCACCGAGCCGCTGACGTCCCGACCGGCCCGCGACCCGTGGAACACCGCGCACGGCGCGGGCGGGTCCAGCGGCGGCGCCGCGGTGGCCGTCGCCGCGGGACTGCTGCCGCTCGCCATCGGCTCGGACGGCGGCGGATCGATCCGCATCCCCGCCGCGACCGTGGGCGTCGTGGGGCTGAAGCCCTCCCGCGGGCGCCTGCCGATCGGATCGGGGTTCGACGCACCGGACGGCCTCGCCGTCACCGGCCCCCTCGCGCGCACCGCCGAGGACGCCGCCTTCCTCCTCGACGCGCTCGTCGGGCTCGCGCCGTTCCGTTACGCGACGGGCGCGCCCGGGTCGGGCCCCTTCCTCGACGCCGCGCGGCGCGACCCGGCGCGCGGGAGGGTCGGCGTGACCCTGACCTCGCCCTGGGACGACGACGAGGACATCCGTCTCGATCCCGCGGCGCGCGCCGCGGTGGATGCGGCGGCCGGCTGGCTGGCCGGCGACGGACAGTCGGTCGAGGAGTTCGACTGGCGACCGCAGGGCTATCCGGCCCTGTTCCGCGTGCTCTGGCGTGCGAGCGCCGCGCGCATCCCCCTCAGCGCGCACGACATGCAGACGGTGGAACCGCTCACGGCCTGGCTGGTCGCGGAGGGGCGCGCGCTCCCGGCGACGCGGCTTCTCGACGCGCTGGCCGCCGCCCGCGCGTTCGAGAGGGCGACGATCGAGGCGTTCTCCCCGTACGACGCCGTGCTGACCCCGGCCCTCGCGCAGTCACCTCGTCCGGTCGGCGCGTACGCCGGCCAGGACCCGGAGCGCACGTTCGCGATGCAGGTGGAGTACGCGCCGTACTCGAGCTACGTGAACGTCGCGGGCCTGCCCGCGCTCACTGTTCCGGTCACCCGGGCCGCCGACGGCCACCCGGTCTCGGTCCAGCTGGTGGGCCGCCCCGGGGGCGAGGCCACACTGCTGGCGCTCGCGGCGCAGCTCGAGCGCCGGCGCGGGCCGCTGCCCCATCCGCCGCTCTGGTGACGCCGCGCGCCCCGGCGTAGAGCGGGCGGGTCAGTCCGCGGCGAGAGCCGCGAGGCGTGCTTCTTCGTCGGCGGCGATCGCGGATTCGACGATCGGCCCGAGGGCGCCGTCCATCACCTGGTCGAGGTTGTAGGCCTTGTACCCCGTGCGGTGATCGGCGATGCGGTTCTCGGGGAAGTTGTACGTGCGGATGCGCTCGGAGCGATCCATGCCGCGGATCTGCGAGCGGCGGGCGTCGGATGCCGCGGCCTCCAGCTCTTCCTGCTGACGTGCCAGGAGCCGCGCGCGGAGGACGCGCATACCGGCCTCCCGGTTCTGCAGCTGCGACTTCTCGTTCTGCATCGACACCACGATGCCCGTCGGGACGTGGGTGATGCGCACGGCCGAGTCGGTCGTGTTGACCGACTGGCCGCCCGGCCCGGAGGAGCGGAACACGTCGATCTTGAGGTCGTTGGGGTCGATCGAGATCTCTTCGGGGGCATCGACCTCGGGGAAGACGAGCACCCCCGTCGTCGAGGTGTGGATGCGGCCCTGCGACTCGGTGGCCGGCACGCGCTGGACGCGGTGCACGCCGCCCTCGTATTTGAGGTGCGCCCACACGCCCTGCGCCGGGTCACTGGAGGAGCCCTTGATGGCGACCTGGACGTCCTTGTAGCCGCCGAGGTCGGACTCGTTGCGCTCCAGCAGCTCGGTCTTCCACCCCTTCGCCGCCGCGTACTGCACGTACATCCGCAGGAGATCGGCGGCGAACAGCGCACTCTCGGCGCCGCCCTCCCCCGCCTTGATCTCCATGATGACGTCACGGGCGTCGTCGGGGTCGCGCGGGATCAGCAGACGACGCAGCTTCTCCTGCGCGCCGTCGACGCTCTCCTCGAGCGCCGGCACCTCGTCGGCGAACGCCGCGTCCTCCTTGGCGAGTTCGCGCGCCGCATCCAGATCATCGGATGCGGCCACCCACGCCTCATAGGCGTGCACGATCCGCGACAGTTCCGCGTACCGCCGGTTGACGCGCTTGGCGCGCACCGCGTCGGCGTGCACGGCGGGGTCGGAGAGTTCCTCCTGGACCGCCCTGTGCTCCTCGATCAGCCCTTTGACGGAGTCGAGCATGCCGGTGTCGGACATGGCCGACCCGGTCAGCGGATGTTGTTCTCGTGCCCGTGCGAGTGCCCGCCCGCGGCCGGAGCCGGGATGGACTTCTGCATCTGCACGAGGAACTCGACGTTCGAGGAGGTCTCCTTGAGCTTGCCCAGGACGACTTCGAGCGCCTGCTGCGGGTCGAGACCGGCGAGGGCGCGACGCAGCTTCCACGTGATCTTGACCTCGTCGGACGACAGCAGCATCTCTTCGCGGCGGGTGCTCGACGCGTTCACGTCGACGGCCGGGAAGATGCGCTTGTCGGCCAGCTGACGCGACAGACGCAGCTCGCTGTTGCCGGTGCCCTTGAACTCCTCGAAGATGACGTCGTCCATCTTGGAACCGGTCTCCACGAGCGCGGTCGCGAGGATCGTGAGCGATCCACCGTTCTCGATGTTGCGCGCAGCGCCAAAGAAGCGCTTGGGCGGGTAGAGCGCCGCCGCGTCCACGCCGCCGGAGAGCACACGGCCGCTCGTCGGGGCGGACACGTTGTACGCACGTCCGAGGCGGGTGATCGAGTCGAGCAGCACGACCACGTCGCGACCGAGCTCGACGAGACGCTTCGCGCGCTCGATCGCGAGCTCCGCGACGGTGGTGTGGTCCTCGGCCGGGCGGTCGAAGGTCGAGGCGATGACCTCGCCCTTGACCGTGCGCTGCATGTCGGTGACCTCTTCGGGGCGCTCGTCGACGAGCACGACCATGAGGTGGACCTCGGGGTTGTTGTGGGCGATCGCGTTGGCGATCTGCTGCAGCACGATGGTCTTGCCGGCCTTGGGCGGCGCGACGATCAGGCCGCGCTGGCCCTTGCCGATCGGCGCCACCAGGTCGATGATCCGCTGGGTCAGCTTCTCGGGAGCCGTCTCGAGCCGCAGGCGCTCCTGCGGGTAGAGCGGCGTGAGCTTGCCGAACTCGACGCGCTCGGCGGCATCCTCGACGGAGAGTCCGTTGACCGAGTCGACCTTGACGAGCGCGTTGTACTTCTGGCGGCCGGACTGCTCGCCGTCGCGCGGCTGCTTGATGGCACCGACGACGGCGTCACCCTTGCGCAGGTTGTACTTCTTGACCTGTCCGAGCGACACGTAGACGTCGCTCGCGCCGGGCAGGTAGCCCGTCGTGCGCACGAAGGCGTAGTTGTCGAGCACGTCGAGCACGCCGGCGATCGGGATGAGGACGTCGTCCTCGGCGATCTCGGTGTCGAACTCGTCGTTCTGGCTCTGACCGCGGCGCTTGTTGCGCTGACGCCCGCGGCCCGAACCGGACTGCTCGTCGTCGTCGGATGCGGCGGCCGGCGAGTTCTGCGCGCCCTGACCGCGGGGGTTCTGAGCCTGACGGTTCTGTCCGCCCTGCTCCTGGCGATTGCCGCCCTGCTCCTGACCGTTCTGCGCGTCGCCGTTCTGGGCGCCGTCGCGGCGGTTGCGGTTGCGGCTTCGGCTCCGGCTGCGGCCACGACCGGTGCTCTCGCCCTCGGTCGAGGCGTCCGCGTCGCCGGACTTCTCGGCCGAGGCGTCGGTCTCGGCACTGCCGGAGGCGTCGGCCTCGGCGGCGGTGTCGGCCTGTGCGGGGGCCGAGGCCTCGCGCTCGGGCGCGACGTCGGGGGTCTCGGCGGGCGTGCTCGCCGCGGTCTCGGCCGTCTCGGCGGCGGGCGCCTCGGCCGGAGCGTCGGCGGCGGGCTGCTCGGGCGCGGCCTCCGTGCTCTTCGCGCGGCGGGGGGCGCGCTTGCGCGGCGCCTTCACCGGGGCCTCGGCGGCGGGCGCCTCGGCCGTCACCTCGGCCGCCGGTGCGTCGGCGACGAC
>NZ_JBFBHG010000008.1:107771-132680 GCF_040685095.1 Microbacterium sp. NPDC089189 | reverse complement strand
GACCAGCAGGATCGGCCAGTGCGTGTTCACGAGTCCCAGCGAGTTGAACATCTGGAACAGCGGGACGATCGTCACCTCGCTCGGGATGAGGAGCCCCGTCAGGACCACGAGGAACAGCACGTTCTGACCGGGGAAGCGGATGCGCGCGAACGCGTAGCCGGCCATCGCCGCGATGAGCATGGTCCCGAGTGTCACCACCACGGCGATGTAGAGGCTGTTGAAGTACTGCTGCGCGAACGGCTGCACCGTGAAGGCCTGGACGTACGCGTCGAGGGTCGGGTCGGTCGGCCAGAGCGACGGCGGGAACGCAAAGATGTCCGAGACCGGCTTGAGCGACGAGGTGATCATCCACCAGGTCGGGAAGACGAACGGCACGGCCAGCACGCTGAGTACGCCGTAGAACGCGACCTTGCGCCAGGGGGATCCGGCCGCGCGGCGCTCGGGGCGCACCCGACGCGGCGGGGCCGCCTCCAGGTCGGGCAGGAGCGCGTCGGCGGGTGCCGGCGGGGCGTCAGTTCTCATGGAACACCCATCTCTTGCGCAGTTGCCACTGCGCGATCGTGAGGACCGCGACGATCAGGAACAGGAGGATGGCGAGCGTCGAGCCGTAGCCGAACTGGTGGAACTCGAACGCCTGCTGCACGAGGTAGTAGACGAGCACGGTGGTCGAGATGCCGGGGCCTCCCTGGGTGAGCACCGCGATCTGCGCGTACACCTGCAGCGAGCCGACGATCGTGATGATGAGCGTCAGCAGGATGGTGGGGGAGATGAGCGGCAGCACGATGCGGACGAACACGGTGCGGTCGCCCGCCCCATCCACCCGCGCCGCTTCTTGAAGCTCCCGCGGCACGCCCTGCAGGGCGGCGAGGAAGAGCACCATGTTGAGTCCGACGTTCTTGAACACCTGCACCACGACGACGCTCGCCATGGCGGTGCCGCCCTCGCGCAGCCAGTTGGGCCCGTCGATGCCGACGAGCGCCAGCAGGCCGTTGATGCCGCCGTTGTCCTGCAGGAGGAATCCCCACACGATCGTCCACGCGACGAGCGAGACGACCACGGGCGAGAAGAAGATCGTGCGGAAGGCGGTCACGCCGCGCCAGCGGCGGTTGAGCAGCACCGCCAGCAGCAAGGCGAGCGCCAGGTTGAAGACGACCAGGCCCACCGAGAAGACGCCGGTGGCGGTCAGCACCGGGACGAGCTCGGGGTCGGCGAACAAGCGCTCGACGTTCTCGAGACCGACGAACGTGAAGGTGCCGGCGAGCACGTTCCACTCGTGGAACGCGTAGTAGAAGATCAGCCCCAGCGGGATGAGCACGAACAGGACGATGCCCACGAGCTGCGGGGCGATGAAGACGTAACCGGCGAGCGCATCACGGCGGGCGTAGGTCAGCCACGGCCGCTTGGGTGGACCCCCGGGCCGCGCCGAAGCGCGACCCGGGGAGGTGGAGGTGAGCTGCGACATCGTCAGCCCGCGAGCAGCGTCGAGATGTCGCCGCAGGTCTTCTCGAGCACGGCGGGGATGTCGGCGTCGGCCACCCACAGTCCGTCGAGACCGGCGCGCACCTTCTGCGCGATCTGCGCCTGATCGGTGTGGCTGGGGCGCACCTGGCCCGTCTCGATGCCGGGGATCACCACGCTCTCGATCTGGTCGGGCGTGAGCAGCGGGTTGGCCGCGGCGAGGGTGTCGACGTTCAGCAGCGAGGTGCGGGGCGGCGGGAAGTACTGCGCGAGCTGTGCCGCGTTCTCGGGGTTCGTGAAGAACGCCAGGAACTCGGTCGCGGCCGCCGTGTTGCCGGCGTTCGCGAGTGCGCCGATGCCGGCCTGCCCGGTGACGGAGTACTCACCGACGGGGCCCTCGGGCAGCGGCAGCAGGTCCCAGGCGAAGCCGCCCTCGGGCAGCAGGTTCGCCCGCGAGATCTGCGTGACCGTGAACGCGGCCTCCCCGGCGAAGAAGTCGGCCGACGTGCCCGGCCCCGGCATCGACTGCGTCGTGAAGGCGGCGTCGTGGAGGAACGTGAAGGCGTCGACCATCTCGTCGCTCGCGAACGTGCACTCGGTGCCGTCGGCCGACCAGGGCGCGGCGCCCCATCCGTTCCAGACGGTGCTGAGGTAGTCCCAGTTGAGGTAGTCGAAGTCGCGCACCACGAAACCGGCCTTGCCGGTACCGGCCCGCACCGCGGCACCGATCTCGTTCACGCGGTCCCACGTCCAGTCGCCGCTCGCGAGAAGCTCGGCGGATGTGGGCTGGCCCGCAGCAGCGAGCAGGTCGTCGTTCGCGAACACGACGAACGGCGAGGTGCTGAGCGGGTAGGCGAGCAGCTCGCCGTCGGTCTGCCAGAGCTCGGTGGCGCTCGGCGCGAGGTCGTCGTACTCGTAGCCCTCCGTCGCCTCGAACGTGTCGGTGAGCGGCACGAGCGCGCCGCTGGAGACGAAGTCCGGCGCGGCGTTCTCGAGGATCCACGCCAGGTCGGGCGCGTTGCCGCCCGCGATCTGGGTCGTCACCGTGCTGGTGTAGTCGTCGAAGGGCAGCGGGTCGAAGGTGATCGATGCGATCTCGGGGTGGTCCGCCATGTAGGCGTCCGCGATCGAGTCGAACAGCGCCAGGTGGTCCTCGTTCGAGGTCCACACCGTCATCCGCAGATCGATGTCTTCGGTGGGCTCCGCCGGGGCGGTCGATCCGCCCGCGCAGGCGGTGACGGCCAGGGTGGTCGCCGCGACGACCGCGGCGGCGGCCAGCGTCCTTGCTGATCTCATGGTCTCTCTCCTAGTAGCCACGGACGTCGGGCCAGTGCAGCTCGACGCCGTCTCGGGTCAGGGTGGTCTGGAAGTCCCGCACGAGCGCGGGATCCCCGTGCACGGCGCCGGGTGACGCCGCGTGGTCGATGCAGAACGCCGCCAGAGCGCCTGCGGCCTCGCCGATGTTCCACTCCACGGGGTGGAGACGGAACGCACCGTTGGTGATGTGGGTGGTTCCCGCGGTCTTGCCCCCGGCGAGGAGGTTGCGCACCCGGCGCGGGACGAGGATCCCGAGGGGGATCTCGAACGGCGCGCTGGCGATGTCGAGGTAGTTGTCGCCGCCGCTCGAGGGGTGCAGGTCGATGCGGTACATGCCGATGCCGACGCTCTCGGGCGTCGTCATCGGGCGCCCGTGGCCGCGGATCGCGATCGACAGATCGTTCTCGGTGACGGTCGTGAGCGCCATGATCCGACGGGACTCGCGGATGTAGGGGGCCATGGCGAGGCCGTCCGGCCCCGCGGTGACGTCGCCGCGCAGCCGCAGCCCGGGGTATCCCGTGCCGCCGTCGGGACGCGGGGCCTCGGTCTGCAGCCAGTACAGCATCGAGAGCGACTGCTGACGTGCGGCCTCTTCGTGGCGCGTCACCTCGTCGGCCGGCACGTCGACGAGCGTGCCGCCGAGGTAGTCGATCATCGGCCAGTTGACGAGCACGAGGTCGCTCGGGATGGCGCCGGGTTCGAGGTTGTCGCGCGCGAGGATGCGCCGGAAGGTCCAGAGCTCGCGGTCGCCGGGGTCCTTGCCCTGGTCGGCCAGGGTCTCGGGGCGCGGCGCGTGCGGGGTGAAGGTGCGCGTGAGGGTCTCGAGCGTGCGCGGATCGGGGCCGGTGAGCGAGATCATCGGCGCACCCCAGTAGTCGGGCTGCACCGCACGCCACATGTCGTAGTCGCGGGGGCGATCGATGGTGTGATCGCCCTCGACGTGGTCGATGACGAAGCACCAGCTGAAGGCCTGCTGGTTGTGCGGCTGCGCTTCCTCGGGGGCGCTCGGCTCGCCGGTCTCGGCCCGGGACTCGAACCCCGTGACGTACTCGGCGCCGGCCAGAGGCAGGAGGTCTCCGAGCTCGGTCGCGTCGATGACGTAGTGGGCGCTGACCGTCAGCTCGCTCGCGTCGTCGAGCCGGCGCAGCACGACCGAGCGGATGGTGTCGTCCTCGACGTCCACCGACACCGCGACGGCGGGCTGGACGACGGTGAGCCGACCCGACGACCGGTGCGGGGCGAGCATCGCCTCGATCACGGCGACGCCGGCGCGCGGTTCGGCGCACATGCGGCTGACGAGCCCGTTGCCCGGGTTGAGGGTCGGATCCGCACGGGCGGCTGCGGTCAGCGGGTACCAGTCGCGATAGTGGTCGCGGATGCCGTCGCGCAGGCGGCGGTAGCGAGCGGTGACGCCGAACTGCTCGACCCAGCTGTGCTCGTCGAGAGGGACGGCCTGGCTGGTGAGCTGACCGCCGAGCCAGGCGTACTGCTCGGCGAGGACGACGGAGCGTCCCGCTTCGAGGGCCGCGAGCGCCGCGGCGACCCCGCCCAGTCCGCCCCCGACGATCAGGACGTCGGTGTGCAGCGCGCTCATCGGTCTCCCCCCGGCGCCGCCAGCGTGACCCCGTCGAGGATCGGGCAGTCCATGAGCACCCGGCGCTCGGATGCGGGCACCGCATCGCCTTCCGCGATGATCCGCGCCAGCAGCGCCACGGCGCGCTCGCCCAGTTCGGCACGCGGCGGCACGAGCCGGGTGATCTCCACGGTCTCCGAGCCCGGGCGGGCAACGGATCCGAGGGCGACGATGCTGAGGTCGCCCGGCACCGAGAGTCCGTCTGCGGTGGCCCGTTCGAGCAGAGCCGCTGCGAGCTCGGGTTCTTCGACGACGAGGAGCGTCGCACCGGATTCCCGCACCGCACGCCAGTCGGCATCCGGGTCGATGCCGTCGGTGGGCCGGTTCTGCAGCGACAGGCCCGCCTCGCGCGCGGCGTCGACGACACCGCGGCGGCGGTCGAGCACGGACTCGCCGAGACTCGAGCGGTGCAGCAGGATCACCCGCTCGTGCCCGAGAGCGGCGGCACGGTCCACGAGCGCGGCGGCCGCGCCGGCGTAGTCGATTCCCACATAGGGGATGCCGGGGGTGTCGCGGCGACCGACCGCCACGACGCGGAAGTCGCCCTCGGCCAGACGGGCGAGCTCATCGGGATCCATCTCGAGTCCCAGCAGCAGCACGCCATCGGCGAGGCGCAGGCGGTTGCGCTCGTGGAACAGCTGACGACGCCCGTCGACCACCGGGGCGCTCGTGAACAGCAGGAGGTCGGACCCCAGGGTCTCGGCGGCCGCTTCCAGGCCGGCGAGCAGCGGCGTGTAGAAGTCGATGCTCTCGGTCGGGAAGGCCGGCTCGTAGGTGAAGACGCCGAGGATGTGGTTGTCGGCACCGGCCAGACGCCGCGCCGACGGGTCGGCGATGTAGCCGGTCTCCTCGATGACCTTGAGGATGCGCTCACGGGTCTCCTGCGGGATGCGGACGCTGCCGTCGACCCTGCCGTTGAGGACCAGGGAGACCGTGGACTGGCTGACCCCCGCGAGCTGCGCGATGCGCTGCTGGGTGATGCGTCCGGTATCGCTGCGGGACATGTGCTCTCCGTCGAGTGGTGGTGCTGATAATGCGCATCATCACGATGCCAGGATCACGATAATGCGCATGATCGGATCGCGCAAGCACGATGTTCGGGATCGCTCGGCGGTGCGCGCCGCATCCGACCCTCGGAGGTCGAGCAGGAATCGAGATGTCCCGCGAGGTGGCGCGTCCTAGGGTGGCGTGCAGGACATCGGCGCACCGCGGGGTGGGCCGGGAGGGGAGCGACATGGCCAAGGACGACAGCGGGCTTTCCGCAGAGGAGCGCGAGGCCGTCAAGGAGCGCGCCAAAGAGCTGCGAGCGCAGCAGAAGGCGGGCAAGAACCGGGAGGCCGGCACCACGTCGGTGCTCGCGGCGATCGCGGATCTCGTGCCCGAGGATCGCGCTCTGGCCGAGGGACTGCACCGCGTGGTGTCGGAGGTCGCCCCCGATCTGGTGCCCAAGACGTACTACGGCATGCCCGGCTACGCGAACGAGGAGGGCAAGATCGTCGTCTTCCTGTCCCCCTCCGCGAAGTTCAAGAACCGGTACGCGACGATCGGGTTCGAGGACCGCGCACGACTGGACGACGGCGACATGTGGCCCACGAGTTTCGCGGTGACCGCCTGGACGCCCGAGGTCGAGAAGCGCGTCAGCGCGCTGGTCGCCACCGCGGTGGCCTGAGCTCGGCCGGTCTCAGCGCGCGGCGGCTCCGTCGGCCGCCGCGCGTTGCGCGACGATCGCTCGTGCGATGCGCGAGATGAGATCGACCGGCAACGGGACGGCGTGGCGCAGCACGACCGTGTCCGCGCCCGATCGGAGCGGCGCCACCTCGGACTCGAGCGGCTGCGGCAGGACCGGCACGGGGTAGAGCCCGATGTGCTGCTTCCATCCGGCGTAGTGCAGCGCGTAACGCCCGCCGAGCATGACGGCGGCGATGCCGTAACGCATCTTCTCCTCGGCGCCCGGCACCTCGGCCAGGATCGCCTCGCGCACCTGCGTCATCCGCGCGGCGACCTCGGGCGGGAAGCCGGCGATGTACGCGTCGACCGACGACGATTGCTCGGTGGCCATGGCGCCTCCTCGGTGTCGAGCCCATCGTGCCACGGCCGGAGCCGGGCGAGCGTGTACGGTCGCATCGAACGCAGACCCGAGCGAGGAGAGGACCGTATGTCGACAGTGCGCCGGCAACGCATCGCGCGGTGGGTCAGCACCGCCGTCGAGATCGTCCTCGTGGTGGCGAGCATCGTCTATATCGCGTCGAGCGAACTGTGGGCGCTCCTCGCCTGGGTCGGCCTGACCGTCGTGTACCTGGCGGTGGGCCTGGCGGTCTCGTGGGGCGGACGGCGCGAGAACCTGGGCGATCGCACCGAGATCCTCTTCATCGCCCGGTGGGCGTGGGTGCTGCCGCTGATCTCGAGCGGGGCGGGCGTGAACTCCGCCATCCTCGCGCTCATCGCCGGCGGCGCGAAGGAGCCCGAGCAGGAGCAGATCCTCCTCGCCGTCGCTGCCTCCGTGGGCGTCGTCCTGTCGTGGACGATGCTGCAGGTCGGCTTCGCGCACATCTATCGGGCGCTCGATGCGTCCGCAGACCGCGCCGGCATCCGGTTCCCCGGCGACCCCGAGCCGTCGCTGCTGAACTACCTGTACTTCGCGTTCACGGTCGGCACCGCCTTCGCCACCTCCGACGCGCAGGTGACGACCATCCGCATCCGCCGGGTCGTGATGCTGCACAGCGTGATCAGCTTCTTCTACAACGCCCTGGTCGTGGCCGTGGCGTTCCAGGTCCTGCAGCGCATGATCAGCGGCTGATCGAGCGTCTCGCCGATAGCGGACCGCTCACACCCGTGCGGCGACCGATGCCGGGACCGGGCGCAGACGCGGCCACCAGCAGCGCACCTCGTCCCGGTAGGCGCGGAAGTCGTCGCCGAAACGCGCGTCCAGGTCGCGTTCCTCGTGCGGCCGGATGATGACGTTCCAGACGAGCGACCCGCAGATGGCGTAGACGACGACCAGCCAGGACGACAGCATCAGCCCCACCGCCACCCCCTGCGCGATACCCGCCACCGCCATCGGATTGCGGACGAAGCGGTACGGGCCCGCGACGACGAACCGCGTGGCGGTGGCCGACGGCAGGGGCGTGCCGGCGCCGAGCGTCGACATGACCACCGCCGACCAGATGCCGAGGGCGCTCGCGACGACGAAGAGCGCAGCGCCGGTCGCGAGCGCGACGGGCGAGGCGTCGAGGGCGAGGCCCCATCGGCGCTCGGCGGCGGCGATGACGATCGGGACCACCCCGAGCGCCGCACCCCAGAACACGATGACCTGCACCGTGGTCGCGGTGACGTGCACGCGCGTCGGCGCGGTGCGATCGGCTTCGCGGAACCGGAAGGGTCCCACCACCACCCACTCGGTGGGCACGCGTCCGAGCAGCATCAGCAGCAGTGCGACGGTGGATGCGGCCGCCGCCGCGAGCATCAGCAGCACACCCCATCCGGCGAGCGTCGTGACCGTCGCGTAGACGGCGAGGAGGACGCTGACGAGCACGGTCCAGCCGGTCGCGATCATCGCGGCCACCCGCATCCCGAGCGCCGCCAGCGCCGAGGCGATCACGAACAGCGGGATGTCGAGCGCGGCGACCAGCACCGGGTCGAGGTCGCCGAGCGTCGCGGTGCGCACGACCGGCGACAGGAACACCGCGACCCACCAGGCGGCGCCGGCGAGCGCCTGCACGGCGAAGTAGGCGCGTCCCCATCCCATGGCGGCACAGTAACAGCGCCGCGGGCTCAGGCGGCGGCGCGCTCCTCGCGCTTGCGGCCGACCGCCGGATCCGCGTCGCCTACAGCCTGCCTCCGGTCAGCGGCAGATCCAAGGCGGCTCTGGCAGCGGCGTAGGTGGCGCCGAAGAGGATGACGACCAGCATCAGGCTGATCACCGGAGCGGCGATCGCCGCCTTTCCGTGCGCCCGAGCGAGGTAGATGCCCACGAGAGCACCGATCAACAGGGCGAGCGCGCCGAGGTAGAAGGTGTTCTGGGCGGCGACGAACGCGCCGAAGTCGCATGCGCTGAAACCGCAGCTCGAGGCTGCGAAGGCGGAGAAGAACGTCAGCACGGCCAGCACCAGCACAACGACCAGCAGGACGACCCACCACCGCATCGCGGCGCCGACCGCGCTGGGCCAGAGCTCGTTCGGTGCGCTCTCTCGCGAGGCGGCGCGTCCCCATCCCATGGCGGCACAGTAACAGCGCCGCGGGCTCAGGCGGCGGCGCGCTCCTCGCGCTTGCGGCCGATGCGGGCGATGAGGAAGAGGATCGAGCCGACGACGATGTAGGCCGCGGCTCCCAGCCACACCATGCCGGTCTGCTGTGCGAGCAGCACGATGCTCGCGATGATGGCGAGGATCGGGATGACGCGCGGCACCGAGAAGTGCTTGTGGTCGACCTTGTCCTTCTTCAGCACCAGCACGCTGACGTTCGCCGAGAGGAAGACGAGGAGGAGCAGGAGCACGGTGGTTTCGGCCAGCGTGCCGACGTCGCCGATGAACGTCAGTCCGATCGTGGCCGCGGCGACGACGAGGATCGAGACCCACGGCGTGCGGCGGTTGGGCAGCACCCGGCCGAACGCGCGGGGCAGGAGGCCCGCGTCGGCCAGGCCGTACCCCACCCGGCTCGCCATGACCATGAACAGCAGCGCACCGTTCGCGATCGCCACGAGCGCGATCAAGCCGAACAGCCACGGCGGCACGGCGACGCCGCTCGCGGCCACCACGTCGAGCAGCGGTCCGCTCGAGGTGGCGAGCTCGGCCGGCGGCAGCACGATGACCGCGCCGATCGCGATGAGCAGGTACACGACGGCGGCGGTGGCGATCGCACCGAAGAGCGCTCGAGGGTAGGCCTTCGACGGGTTCTTCACCTCTTCGGCCATGTTCGCCGCCGCCTCGAAGCCGAGGAACGAGAAGAACGCGATGACGGATGCGGCGAACGCACCCTGCAGCGGCGGCACATCGGGGGCGAACTCGAAGATGCGCGACGGGTCGCCGTTACCGCTGCCGAACACGACCGCCGCGAGCACGATGACGATCACGAGGCCCGACACCTCGATGATCGACGCCACGAGGTTGGCGGTGAGCGACTCCCGCACCCCGCGCAGGTTGATCAGGGTGAGCAGGATGATGAAGACGATCGCCGCAGGGATCGCCGGCACGTCGATGAGGGCACTGAGGTAGTCGCCCGCGAAGGCGTTGGCCAGCGCGGCCGCCGTCGTGATACCCGACGCCATCATGAGAAAGCCCACGAGGAACGAGACGTACGGGATGCCGAAAGCGCGGTCCGCGTAGCGTGCCGCACCGCCCGCGTGCGGGTATTTGGTGATCAGTTCGGCGTAGGTCCCGGCGGTGAGCAACGCCACGACGAGCGCGATCAGCAGGGGGAGCCAGATGACACCTCCGACATCCGCGGCCATGGATCCCACCAGCGTGTAGATGCCGGCGCCGAGCGTGTCGCCCACGATGAACGCGAAGAGCAACCACCCGCCCACCGCCCGCTTCAGACCGCCGCCGCTCGCGGGGGGCGTCTCGATGTCCTTGACCATCGCACCACTTCAGCGGTCACGGACTCGACGAAGCAACCCCTGGCGCAGAGGCGCGCTGGTGTGCATCGCCGCCCGCACACGGGGTGTAGAACGGGTCGTATGCCCGATGCTCCCGCTCCCGCGCTCGCCATCACCGGTTCGACCGGCCACCTCGGCGGTCTCGTCGCCCGTCACCTGGCCGGCGACGGCGTGGCCCTGCGCCTCCTGGCCCGCGCCCCGGAGCGGGCGCCCGAGCTGCCCGGCGCGGTCCGCGTGCGCTCGCGGTACGCCGACGATGCCGAGACGCGCGCGTCGCTCGCAGGCGTGATGACGCTGTTCCTGGTGTCGGGATCCGAGAGCGCCGATCGTCTGGATCAGCACCGCGCCATCGTCGACGCGGCGGCGAGCGCCGGTGTGTCCCACATCGTGTACACCTCGTTCTTCGGCGCGGCGCCCGACGCCGTGTTCACCCTGGCGCGGGATCACTGGGCCACCGAGCAGCACATCATCGCCTCCGGCATGACCCACACGTTCCTGCGCAACAACTTCTACCTCGACGTGCTCCCCGCCTTCGTCGGCGACGACGATGTGCTCCGCGGTCCGGCCGGCGATGGCCGGGTGGCCGCCGTCGCACGCGCGGATGTGGCCCGCGCGGCCGCCGTCATCCTCGCGGATCCCGCCTCGCATGCCGGGGTCACGTACGACCTGACCGGCCCCGAGGCGATCACGATGGCGGAGGCGGCCGAGATCATCGGCGCCCGGACCGGGCGCGACGTGCGCTTCCACGACGAGACCATCCCCGAGGCGTACGAGTCCCGCCGCCGCTGGGAGGCGGACCCATGGCAGTACGACGCCTGGGTGTCGACCTACACCGCGATCGCGGAGGGCCAGCTGGTTCCGGCGACCGACGACATCCATCGCCTCACCGGGCGCCGCCCGCTCTCGCTCTCGGAACTGCTCGCCGACTGAGACAGGAGCGATCACCCCCGCGGATGCGGGGCGTCGTCCGGTCAGCTCGCCGCGTTCTCCGGCGCCGTGGCCGCGACGTTCGCCAAGAGCTGGAGACGCTCCTGCGTCGCCGACCCCGGCTCGGCTGAGAACACGATCATCTGCAGCCCGCGATCGGATGCGAGGTCCATCGCCTGGAAGCTGAGCTCCAGATCGCCGACCACCGGGTGTCGCACCGCTTTGAGCCCGGTGCGATGCTCACGGACGTCGTGCGCGCCCCAGAGGGTGCGGAAGAGCTCGCTGCGGGTCGAGAGCTCGCCGACGAGATCGCTGAGTGCCCTGTCGTAGGGAGAACGGCCCGCCTCCGCGCGCAGGACCGCCACGATCTGCCTCGTCTGCGCCTCCCAGTCCCGGTAGAACGTCTGCGCGCGGTCGTCGAGGAAGATGAACCTCGCCGCGTTCGCGGGCGGCCTCACGTCGTCGAGCATCTCGGAGAACAGCGCCCGACCGAGCCGATTCGTGGCGACGGCATCCAACCGGGCATTCTGCACGAACACCGGGACGGTCGACATCGCGTCGATGGTCTGCTGCAGCGCCGGCGTCGCCTGCGCGGAGCGTGCCGGGCGTCGACGCTGCTGCGGGTGCGCCCCGGCGTTCGCTGCACGGATGAGGTCGTAGAGATGCGCATGCTCGACCTCGTCGAGCTGCAGCGCCCGGCTCACGCCGTCGATGACCGCGTCGGAGACTCCCGTCGCGTTTCCCCGCTCGAGCCGCTTGTAGTACTCCGCGCTCATCCCGGCCACCAGCGCGACCTCCTCGCGTCGCAGCCCGGGCACCCGTCGACGGCCACCGAAGTCGGGCAAGCCCACCTGTGCAGGCGTCAGTTTGGCGCGCCGCGTGGTGAGGAAATCGCTGATCGCGTCGGAGGTGTCCATGGGATCGAAACTACGCCGCGGCGAACTGTCGAGAGGGGCCCTGTCGGGGCACCGATCGGGGTGGACGGCTTACCAGATCGTGCCGCCGCCGATCGAGATGCCTCCCCAGGTGAGTGCGATGAAGATCGCGGCGAAGACGACGGGGGCGATGCCCTTGCCGCTGCGCGCGAGGCCCTTGAGCAGCGCGATCACGCCGAGGATCGCGGCGACGATCGACAGCCCGCCACCGAGGATCAGACCGATGAACAGCGGGATGGGCATGAGCACGAGACCGGCGAGCGCGAACCAGAACGCGGCCCATGCGGTGGGATTGGAACGGCGTTCAATGGAAGAGGACATGCTTCATTATCCCGCCGGTGCTCGTGGCGGGGGACGGGTTGCGGAGCGGCGTCCCGTCGATACGAGTTCGACCAGCGGCCCATGACAGAGCTGGCGATGGATACCCTAGGGGGGTATGGTATGGCTGCGGGCGGATCACCGGCCGACAGCCCTGCGTGAACGCAGAAACGTCCTGCACGAAGGAGGCTCCGATGAGCCAGCACGAGCATTCCCCGCACTTCGCGCCCCATGGCGATGCCGCCGCTCCCGCCGTCGAGCACGGTCACGCCGACCAGGGAGGCCATGACGCGCACTCCGGGCACGCCAACCAGGGAGGCCACGACGGGCACGCCGGTCACGGAGATCACGTGGCCCGCTTCCGCAGACTGTTCTGGATCATGCTGATCCTCGCGGTTCCGGTGGTCGGGTTCTCGATGATGTTCGCCATGCTGATCGGTTACGAACTGCCCGACGCGGCATGGGCGGGCTGGATGTCACCGGTCCTGGGGACGGTCATGTACGTCTGGGGTGGCGCTCCCTTCCTCACCGGCGCCGTGAGCGAGCTTCGCGCCCGGAAGCCCGGGATGATGCTGCTCATCACGCTGGCGATCACGGTGGCGTTCGTCGCATCGTGGGGCGCGAGTCTCGGGCTGCTGGATCACGAGCTGGATTTCTGGTGGGAGCTGGCGCTGCTGATCGTGATCATGCTGCTGGGCCATTGGATCGAGATGCGCTCCCTCGCGCAGACCACCTCCGCTCTGGACTCCCTCGCCGCGCTGCTCCCGGATGAGGCGGCCAAGGTCGACGGCGACACCACCGTGACGGTCGCACCGGCCACGCTGCAGGTCGGAGATGTCGTCGTGGTCCGCCCCGGTAGCCGCGTGCCCGCCGATGGCCGGATCGTGCAGGGCTCGGCGAGCGTGGACGAGTCGATGATCACCGGGGAATCGCGCCCGGTACGACGCGGGAACGGCGACCAGGTGATCGCCGGCACGGTCGCCACCGACTCCGGAGTCCGAGTGGAAGTCACCGCGGTAGGCGACGACACCGCACTCGCGGGCATCCAGAGGCTCGTCACCGAGGCGCAGAACTCATCGTCCCGGGCGCAGAGACTCGCCGACCGCGCGGCCGGGTGGCTGTTCTGGTTCGCCCTGGTCGCCGCCGCCCTCACCGCGATCGTCTGGACGTTGGTGGGACTGCCGGATGACGCCGTCGTCCGCACGATCACCGTGTTGGTGATCGCCTGCCCGCACGCGCTGGGATTGGCGATCCCGCTGGTGGTCTCCATCGCCACCGAGCGCGCCGCACGCGCCGGCGTGCTCGTGAAGGACCGGCTGGCGCTGGAGAGCATGCGCACCGTCGACGCCGTGCTGTTCGACAAGACCGGCACCCTGACCAAGGGCACTCCCGCTGTCACCGCGATCGAACCGATCGACGGCATCCGTTCGGACGAGCTGCTCGGTCTGGCCGCTGCTGCCGAGGCGGACTCCGAGCATCCCCTCGCCCGGGCGATCGTCGACGCCGCGCACGAGAGGAAACTCACCGTTCCCGGTTCCAGCGACTTCGCCTCCTCACCCGCCGTCGGCGTCCGCGCCCGGGTGGGCGGCCGCACGGTGCAGGTCGGCGGGCCCTTCCTGCTCGAGCAGGAGGGCGCCGCCGAGCTGCCCGTTGCCGATGAGTGGCGGGAGGAGGGCGCCATCATCCTTCACGTCCTCGTCGACGGGACGGTGGCGGGCGCGCTGCGACTGGCCGATGAGGTCCGACCGGAGTCTCACGCCGCCGTCACCGCGCTCCAGCAGCGCGGCGTGCAGGTGGTCATGATCACGGGGGACGCCGAGGCCGTCGCCGCCTCGGTGGCCGCACAACTCGGCATCGACCGATTCTTCGCCGGCGTGCGCCCGGAGGATAAGGCCGCGAAGGTGACGCAGTTGCAGAGCGAGGGCCGCAAGGTCGCAATGGTCGGCGACGGTGTCAACGACGCACCCGCTCTTGCGCAGGCCGACGTCGGTATCGCCATCGGCGCGGGCACCGACGTCGCCATCGCCTCGGCCGGTGTCATCCTCGCCAGCGACGACCCTCGCTCCGTGGTGTCGGTGATCGAGCTCTCTCGTGCCAGCTACCGCAAGATGACACAGAACCTGTGGTGGGCGGCCGGCTACAACCTGATCTCGGTGCCGCTGGCTGCGGGCGTACTCGCGCCGATCGGCTTCGTTCCGCCGATGTCGGTGGGAGCGATCCTCATGTCGCTGTCCACGATCGTGGTGGCCCTCAACGCGCAGCTGCTGCGGCGGCTGGATCTCCGCCCCGCCGCGGTCATCCGGCACCGGCACGCGTGACGCCTGTGGGGCGCGGGTGGCCCCCGCGCAGATCTACGGAATCGATCCCTTCTCGATGGTGTCGTCGAGGGGTTGCGGCGGAGGAAGGCGATCACGGCAGCAGTGGCACCGGGATACTCCAAGAAGTACCCGTGTCGTGCGGCGGGGCGGAGGTCGAGTTCCGCTCCCGCGATCGCGGCGGCAATCCGCTCTGCGTTACCCGGGGGCGTCAGTTCGTCGTGCTCTACAGCAAGACGAAACCCGAAGCGCTCCGGGTGCTTGCCCACATCGGAGATCCCGCACCCTGAGGTAGCGCGACAAGCGTCGTCTAGATCTCGACCGGATGAGTGGGGAGATGTGCGCCTATGCTCACATCACCTACAGTCTGGGGAGAGGTGCGATCGGGGCGTTACTCGACTTCCCCCACGGGCACCGGGCACCGGGCACCTCAGGGTCGCGCGATGCCCTCGAAGTTGCGGAGAACGTCGATCGCGTGGGTGGTGGGATCGTAGGGCTTCTCGCCGATCCCCTTAACGACTGGAACCGTCCCGACGGGTTCCCACAGAGCATCGGTATCCCCGGATGCGAGTGTGAGCAGCGCGTCGCGGACGAACGTGTCGCGGGCGACTTGCGCGTCGCTGGCGCCAGGCCGGGTTTGGCCGACGATGCCGTACATTTCGGTGCCGTGCACCGCATGCGCTCCCTCGACCGGACCGATGGCGAGCAGGTGCGCGTTCCCGCCGGCGGCGGCGTGCGCGAGCGCACCGCGTGTCTGCGGCAGGGTGAACGAGAAGTCGGTGAGCAGGGCGCCCCGAACTTCGACGGGTGTGCGGTCGTCGACGTTGTAGGCGGCGATGATCTGCTGGGCGCGGCTGCGGGGGATGCGGTTCCGATGGGCGAACTCGGTGACGAGGTCGTCGATGCTGCCGGGGTTGAAGTCGTCAGTGCGGTGCAAAACCCACCAGTCGAGTTCGTGGGTGGTGCTGCTGAAGAGGATGTCGATGCCTTTGTGCCGGCCGGACTCGAGGACGTGCATGGGGAGGTCGGCGAGGACGCCGTTCGGTTGGTCTCGATCATCGACGATCCCGACGAGGTCGTTGTCCACGCCGTGTGTGGCTCCAGGATCGGCGGACTGTGTCTTCGCCATCGCTTCGGCGAGCTCGTAGGCGTCGACGTCGAGGAGCTTTTCGGGGTCGTCCACCAGTCCGAGCGCGGTGAGGACAGCATGGGCGCGCTCCTCCGCACCCCACGCCGGCACCTGGCGGGCGGGCATGCCGGAGAACGCGGCCAGGTGGTGGTAGAGACCGTCGGCAGACGGTGCGCCGAGCAGATTGAGGGTCGAGTATGCGCCGGCACTGTGACCGGTGACGGTGACGTTGTTCGGGTCGCCTCCGAATCGGCGGATGTTCTGCTGGACCCATCGCAGCGCGGTGATGATGTCCTGGAGGCAGAGGTTGGACGCCTCCGCGAGTGCGCCGCCGTACTGCGACAGACTGAGCGCACCGAACGCGCCGAGGCGGTAGTTGATGGAGACGTCGATCGCCCGTCCGGTGGCGGCGAGTCCGGAGGCGTTGGACGTGGTTTGCGTGTTGGCTCCGAGCATCCATCCGCCGCCGAAGATGTAGACGATGACAGGGAGTGGTTCGTCGCCTGCATCTTCGGGAGCCCAGACGTTGAGGTTCAGGCAGTCCTCGCTGAAACCGTTGTCGGCTTCCAGCCACGATGTGTCGCCGGCTTGGAGCGGGGCGGGGCCTTTCTCGTCGTAGGGCAGGTCTGGGTTGAACGGCAGCAGCTTTGGTTTGCGGAATCGTTCGGCGGTGGCGTAGGGGATGCCGAGCCAGGAGCGGACCGGATGCGTGGGTGCGCTTTCAGTCATTGGGAGTGTCCTTTCGGATGGGGAGCGTCGTGTGTGGGGTCTGGTTTGCGGGATCGTCGGCGACGTTCTCACGGAGTTGTGCCCAATGGCGGAGTCGTTCGGTGATGGTGCGTTCGTACCCATCGGTCGTGGGCTCGTAGAAGGTCTCTCGGGGCAGGTTGTCGGGGAAGTAGTTCGCACCGGAGAACCCGGATTCGGTGTCCGGGTCGTATTGATATCCCTTGCCGTATCCGAGGTTTCTCATCAGCCGGGTGGGTGCGTTTAGGATGTGGGCGGGGGCATGAGGGAGCCGGTGCTCTTCGCGGCCGCCCACGCCTTATTGAAGCTTCGGTACACGCCGATCGACTTCGGCGCCGTCGAGAGGTACAGCACGGCTTGGGCGATAGCGATCTCGCCCTCCGGGGATCCGAGGCGTTCGTAGACGTCCCACGCGGCGAGGGCTTGTTGCACGGCGTTCGGGTCGGCCAGGCCGATGTCTTCGTTCGCGAACCGGGTGATTCGTCTAGCGATGAACAGGGGATCCTCGCCGCCGAGCAGCATCCGCGACAGCCAGTAGAGGGCGGCGTCCGGGTCGGAGCCCCGCATGGACTTGTGAAGCGCGGAGATGAGGTTGTAGTGCCCCTCTTGCGACTTGTCATAGAGCGGTGCGCGCTTCTGCACGGCGGCCGCCAGGGCAGCCGTGTCGACCGGGCTGCGGAGGTTCTGAACTTGCTCGACCATGTTCAGCAGATACCGGCCGTCACCATCGGCCATTGCGGTCAATGATCGCCTTGCATCGGCGTCGAGCGGGAACGGTGCACCGGCGAGGTCTTCTGCGCGGCTGATGAGGGTGTCAAGCGCGGCCTCGTCGAGGCGCTTCAGCACGAACACTTGGCAGCGGGACAGAAGGGCGCCGTTGAGCTCGAAGCTGGGGTTCTCTGTGGTCGCGCCGACGAGGATAATCGTGCCGTCCTCGACATAGGGCAGGAACGAGTCTTGCTGGGCGCGGTTGAACCGGTGGATCTCATCGACAAACAGAAGCGTCCCTTGGCCGATCTCCCGTCGTTGTTTCGCCGCCTGAAAGATCTTCCGGAGGTCGGCGACGCCAGAGAACGTCGCCGAGAGCGGTTCGAACACCAGGTCGGTGTGTTCGGCGAGGAGTCTCGCGATGGTCGTCTTTCCGCACCCGGGCGGCCCCCACAGCACCATTGACACCAACCGCTGGCCGGCGACCATCCGCCCGATCGGTGCATCGTCGGCGAGGAGATGCCCCTGCCCGACAACGTCCGAGAGGGTGCGGGGTCTGAGCCGATCGGCCAGTGGACGCGACTCGTCATCCACGTCGAACAGGGACGGAGTGCCGGTCACGATGGCTCCGGGTGATGCGCGCCTGCAAGCTCAAACGAGGTGTGCACGAGGTTCTCGATGAGCTCCGCCGTGATTCCCGGCCCCGGTCCGATGGAGATCCAGTTCCTCTCGTCGAGGTCGTGGCCGACGGCGATCGACTCGTGGTCCCGGCGCAACGCGTCACCGTGATCCGGGTCGGCTTTCACCGTGATGATCTGCAGGTTGGGGTCATCGTCGGTGACGACCAGAAACACCTTCTCGCGGGTTTTCCACACGTCCAGATGCGGGGTGTCGCGGGCGATCTGCTGCAGCTGCTCGCCGGTCAGCGTCATTTGCTGCCCTGCCCGAACGTGGCGGGGTCGACCGGACGCTTGGCGCGCGGAACGTTCTCGAGAACTCGCAGATACGACTCTGTGACCAGATCCTCGACCAGCGACGGGGAGAGGTCGCCTGATGGTTTCAGGGTGATCCAGTGCTTCTTGTTCATGTGGTAGCCGGGGGCGATGCCCTCGTGCTCGTCCTGCAGCGCTTTGCTTTCCTCCGGGTCGGCTTTGAGGATCACGATCGGCTCACCGGTGGCATCGGTCATCAGCATGAAGACCTTGTCGACCACCTTGAAGACTTCCCACCCCGGCCCGAACGGTTGCTCGAGACGGGCCCCGGGAAGCTCCTGCACTCGATCTCGAGCGAGCTCCTGCAGTTCGTTGCCGTCCATGCGGACTCCTTCGTGGTGCGTTAGGTTTTATATGAATACGTACCACTGTACGCACTTGGTCTGACATTGGAGAAGTTGTGCGACGAGGGAAACCGAACGACCCGGATCGGCGGGCACGCATCCTGCAGGCAACGCTGGAGGTGATCGCCGCTGACGGCGTGGCCGGTGCGTCATATCGGGGTATCGCGACGCATGCCGGGGTCCCGCTGGGGTCGATGACGTACTACTTCCCCACCCTCGAAGGCCTCATCGTCGATGCGTTCGACTCGACCCGCAGCCACCTGGGACCTCGCTACGACACGCCACTGCGCAACGCCCGGTCCCCGGAGGACATCGTCGATGCGCTCGTCGACGCGACCATCGGCGCTACGAGTCCCACCCTCGACGACATCCGCCTGTATGCGGAGATCCGGCACTACGGCATCCGCCATCCCGACGTGGCGGCGGTCCTGCAAGCCGTCGAGGACGACGCCCTGGCGATGACCCACGGCCACGTATCGAACAGCACCGCGCTGACGATCAACGCACTGCTGTGGGGGTGGTGGAGCCACCGCCTCGCCCACCCCGACACACCCCTCGACGAGGCCATGGTTCGTCGGTCGTTCGAAGCACTGGTCGCCATCCACGCCACGGATCACCCCGTTCATACGAAGGAGCAGATCCATGTCTGAAACCATGCGGGCAATCCGCCTCTCTGGCCCCGTCGACATCGACGGGCTAACCGTCACCGACGTTCCCCTCCCCGAGGTCCGCCCGGGCTGGGTGCGCATCCAGGTGAAAGCGTTTGGTGTCAACGAGTCCGAAGTCACCAGCCGTCAGGGCGAGTCCGACTCCGACTTCACTTTCCCCCGCATCCTCGGTATCGAAGCCGTTGGCATCGTGGATGCCGTCGGCGATGGCGTCGACCTCGCTCGGGGTCAGAAGGTCGCCACGATGATGGGGGGCCTGGGCCGCACGATCGATGGCAGCTATGCCGAATACACGCTCGTCAACGCCGCGAACGTCATCCCCTTCGACACCGACCTCGGGTGGGACATCGTCGGCGGGCTCCCGGAGATGCTGCAAACCGCGCACGGTTCGATCAGCACCGGCCTTGCCCTGCAGGCCGGGCAGAGCGTCCTCGTCCATGGCGCCACCTCCACCGTGGGACTCACTGCGGTAGCGGTCGCACACCGGCTCGGCGCGACGGTCCTCGCCACCACCCGCAACCCCGCCCGGGCCGACCTGCTCACCGAAGTCGGCGCCGACCATGTGCTCATCGACGATGACACCCTCACCGACGCCATCCGCGCTATCGCCCCGGACGGGATCGACGGCGCGCTCGAGTTCGTCGGCGCAACCGCCCTCCCCGCCGTGCTGTCAGTGATCCGCCCTGGCGGTACGGTCTGCTTCGTCGGCGCACTCAGCGGCAACTGGACCATCCCCGACTTCGACCCGTTCACCATCCCCACCGGAGTCCGGCTCACCAGCTACGCCGGCGAAGCCGCCGACCTCCCCGCCGACGCCCTCGGCCGCTACCTTAGAGCGATCGAAGCCGGCACGTTCCGCACTGTCGTAGCGGGCGTGTTCGAGGGGCTCGACACTGTGGCGGAAGCGCACCGCAATCTCGAATCGCGCCGGCACCCCGGAAAGTACGTCGTCAGCCTCGTCGGATGAGCCGCTAGATCTCCTCTGAGAGACGCCAGTACAGGTACGCAAACGCTTTCCGGATCGAAATGGGGTGTGGGGACGATCAGGTTTCAGTGTCGACTTTCGGTGCAATGGCCGTCTGGGTGCGCTGTTCGTACTCTTCGATGGTCTCGACGCGGGGAAGGATCAGCCAAAGCGCGAGGTAGGCGAGACCGATCAGCCCCCCGGTGAGGAACATGAGAAAGATGCCGATTGTGCGTATCCAGTCGAGGCGGAGGTGACCGCGGACGGCTAGGCCAACGCAGACGCCGCCGAACCACTTTCCCTCGTCGAGCCGAGACCAGAACCGGCCGCGGATCGTGCTCCCCGTCTGGGCGTAGCGATCTGGGTCAGGCTCGACGCTGCCCAAAGTGCGGAGGACATCGGTCATCTGATGAGCGTCGATCGTTCTCCCGGGTGCACCGGGCAACGCTTGGAGCCGATCACCGAGCGAGGCTTCCAGGTCACGGATAGTCTCGTCGGCATCGAGCGTGTGAGAGAGCCGTTCGCGAGACGAGGACAAGTAGCCGACGAGGTCGCTGTGGGCCTCCGCTGTGAGCGGGAAAGTTCCGGCGTGACCGCTAAGCCGCATGTGCTGGGTGTCGGACATATCAGTTCCCTACGTTCGTGAGGGTGTGAGTGAGGCTGGTCCAGTAGTCACGAAACCGTTCGAGCTGTGTATGCCCGTCGGCGGTGAGAGCGAGGTACTTCCTCGGGGGGCCGGACGTCGACTCCTGCCATTCATGTTCGACCAGACCGTCTCGCCGCAGTCTGTTGAGGAGCGGATAGAGCGTTCCCTCTAGGACCGGAAAGTCGCAGGCGGTTAGAGCTTCGACGATTTCGGCGGCGTACCGGCGATGTTGTTCCAGACTCGCGAGTACGAGCGGTTCGAGCATCCCCCGCCGGAGAGCGACAAGCTTGGCATCTTCGGTCACGAAGCTACTGTCACACGGTAAGGTAGCTTCGCACAACTCCAGGTTCATCACCACTGTCGATGGCCATGGCTAGTGGCCCAGCCCACCGTGATCCTCGAGCCAGGTCATTGCAGGGGTGCGCTGGGTATTCGGCAGACATGTCGAAAATGTCATCTCTGGACATGTTCATTGGGAATGTGACATGTTCAGCGTGAATGTACAGCTGATTACATCCCGGCTGCCATGTCGGTGAAGCGCGAGAAGTGACCCTGGAAGGCGATCTCGAGCGTCGCCGTCGGTCCGTTACGGTGCTTGGCGATGATGAGGTCGGCCTCGCCCGGTCGCACCTCTTTGTCGTAGACCGAGTCGCGGTGCAGCAGCATGACCATGTCGGCGTCCTGCTCGATCGAGCCCGACTCGCGAAGGTCGCTCACCTGCGGGCGCTTGTCGGTGCGCTGCTCGGAACCACGGTTCAGCTGCGACAGCGCGATGACCGGAACCTGCAGCTCCTTGGCGAGCAGCTTGAGAGCTCGCGAGAACTCGCTGACCTCCTGCTGACGCGACTCGACCTTCTTACCGCTCGTCATGAGCTGCAGGTAGTCGATGATGACCATCTTCAGACCCACGCGCTGCTTGAGACGACGGCACTTGGCGCGAATCTCGACCAGGGTCATGTTGGGGCTGTCGTCGATGTACAGCGGCGCATCGTTGATGCGCCCGCGCGTGGCGGCGACCGTCGTCCAATCGCGCTGGTCGAGCGTGCCCTTGCGCATGTTCTGCAGCGGAATCGCACCCTCGGCACTCATGAGTCGCATGGCGATCTCGCTGCGCCCCATTTCGAGCGAGAAGAAGATGCAGGGCATATCGTGCTTGATCGCGGCCGCACGGGCGAAGTCGAGGGCCAGCGTCGACTTACCCATGGCGGGCCGCGCCGCGACCACGATCATCTGTCCGCCGTGGAGACCGTTCGTGAGTTCGTCGAGCTGGGCGAAGCCGGTGGGGATGCCGGTCATCGACCCGTCGCGCCCGCGCGCCGCCTCGATCTCGTCGACGGCGGCGTCGACGGCGACCGTCAACGGCACGTAGTCCTCGGTGGTCTCGGCACCGGTCACCGAGTAGATCTCGGCCTGAGCGGAGTTGACGATCTCGGTCGCCTCGCCCTGACCCGCGTACCCCATCTGCACGATGCGGGTGCCCGCCTCGACGAGGCGACGCAGCAACGCGCGCTCCGACACGATGGAGGCGTAGTAGCCGGCGTTGGCCGCCGTCGGCACGATCGAGGTGAGCGTGTGCAGGTAGTCGGCGCCGCCCGCCCGCTGCAGGTCGCCGGTCTTGATCAGCTCGTCGGTGACCGTGATGACGTCGGTCGGCTCACCGTGCGAGTAGAGCGTGAGTACCGCCTCGAAGATGAGCTCGTGCTTCGGCACATAGAAATCGGCGCCGCGGAGGCCCTCGATGACGTCGGCGACTGCATCCTTCGACAGGAGCATGCCGCCCAGGGTGCTCTGCTCGGCGAGGATGTCGTGCGGCGGAGTCCGCTCGTACTCGCGCGGTGTTCCCAGGCGGTCAGGCGAGATGTCGGAAATGGACACGGATGTCCGTCCTCCCTCTGCCGGCTTTCGGGCGGCATCGATTCGTCACTACGTCGACCTTCGGCGTCCCGTGCGGTGGGGCTTCATCGGGGTCAGTGCTAGGAGCACATCATCGACCTCCGACATCGCATTCCGCGTGACGGCGTCGTCCTGTGAGCGGGTGTCCCGCGAGGTCTCCCCCACGGTATGTTCGGCCGTTTCGCACCGCAAATAGCCCTGTGGATAACCATGTGGAGAGATTGCGCGAAACGCCGTTCTCCCTGTGTACAACCACTGTGGACAACTTCAGTGTCGCCACGGATGCGGTGGCATGAAAAGCATTCTGACCAGGCGCTTTGTTATCCACACCATCGGGATGAGCAATGTGGTTAAAGTGCCGCTTGAAGGTTGTGAAGATGACGAAGTTTTGCACAGGCCCCTGTGGGCAACGTCCGCCCGGGCGCGTCGCTCGCCGCGTGCTCGGAGGGACGCCTCCGGCGACGATGCGGGTGCGTCGACGAGGCCCCGGTCAGAGCCGTTTCCTCGCTGTTCATCTCCTGGTCGCGCGCATGCCTGCGCGCACGCGAACCACATCATCGCCGCGCGCGCAAGTCCCCTTTCGCAACCGGTGAGCGCGCGCGTAAAGTGCCGGGCAACGATCGACCCCGACACGTCCAAGCGCACAGGGGGTGACACGTGGACGAGGTATCGACGAACGAACCGCGACGAGCGACGCGTGTCGCGCTGCTCGCGCTGGGAGCGGGCCTGCTCTGGGCCGGCGCGTCCCTCATCCTGGGCCTGACGCCCGCGCACGCAGCCGACGGCGACCGCCCCGACGGCCTCGTCGGGCTCGTCACCTCGGTCACCGACGGTGCGTCGGATGTCGTGAGCGCCACCACGGACATCGTCGCGGAGGTGCTTCCCCCGGCAGCCCCGGTCACGCCCGCCGTCAGCAAGACGGTCACCACCGTGACGCAGGGAGCGGCGGATGTCGTCGCCGTGACCCCCGACGTCTCGCCGGTGGTCACCCCGGTCGTCGAGACCGTCGTCCAGCCGGTGGTCGATGAGATCGTGCAGCCCGTCGTCGACACGGCGGCCGACCTGACAGCCCCCATCCCCGTCGTCGGCGATGTGGTGGGAGCCATCGACCTGAGCGGAACCGCCGCCGCGCTTCCCGGTGTCACGGACGCCGTCGATGAAGCGGTGGACGGCATCCTCGTCGGCGGCTCGTCCGGCCCCGGCGTCATCCTTCCCCCCGCACACCCGGGCGGGCTTCTCCCCGTTCACCCCGACGGCGATGCACCCTCGGCGGTCCTGATCCTCCCGGCGACGGCTCCCGGCGGCGTGGTCGACGCCGGAACCCCGGTCGGCCTCCCCGCGGCGACCGCGACATCCGCCAGCCGGGGTCTCTCCTTCGCAGCCACCGCCTCCCCGGGCGTCGCAACGGCGACGGTGCATGAGGCGACGGATCCACCGACGGACAGGCCGGCCGGCGGCCCCTTCTCGCCCGATTCAGCGCCGCCGACATCCGGCGCCTCGGCCGCGAGCGCCTCGTCGTTCTCGGGCGCCGCCGCCGAGCTCTTCACCCCCCTCGGCTCCTCGCTGCTGCGGGGAACGCTTCTCCCGCCCGGTGACGAACTTCCCGGGTGCCCTGTCTTCGATACCGACACCTCTCCCGACTGATCGCGGATGCGCCGCGCCTGCGTTGCGCGGCAGACGCATCGGCGTGCCGATCGGCACGTTTCGCAACGATCATTCAGGAGTAGGAACCATGCGTACATCAGTGAAGCGAGCACTCCTCGGCGTGCTCGTCGGGGGCGGGATCGCCGTCCTCGGAGCAACGGTCGCGAACGCGGCCGAGACCGACGGGACCGACGGCTTGCTGTCGGGAACTCAAGGACTCATCAGCATCGACGTACCCGTGACGGTGGGTGGCAACGCCATCTCGCTGCTGGGCGACGCCGCATCGACCGACGCGGTGGCACAGGCGCCCGCACCGGTGGCGAGCGGGGCCGGCGCCGATACGTCCGGCACGGACGGCACGGCATCCGGCACCCAGGCCGTCGTGGATGTGGCGATCCCCGTCACCATCGGCGGCAACAGCGTGTCGCTCATCGGAGACAGCTCGTCCTCCGGCGCGGAGACGGCCGCGCCGGCTCCGGAGCCCGCAGCCCCCGCCGCGTCGACCTCCGGCACGGACGGGACGGCATCCGGGACCCAGGGCATCGTGGACGTGGCGGTGCCGGTGACGATCGGCGGCAACGCGATCTCCCTCACCGGAGACAGCACCACCACCGACACCGCCACCACCGCACCGAGCGGCACCGGCACCGGGACCACCGAGGGCGCCACGACCGACGG